>JBDSBS010000866.1:0-2698 GCA_039921435.1 Planctomycetota bacterium
CCGGTCAAGTTCCTCGGCGTCGGCGAAGGCATCGACGACCTCGAAGCGTTCCAGGCCCAGGGCTTCGTCGACGCCATCCTGCAGTTCGACAAGTCGACGTCGGCATGACCGGTCTCGCCGCCAGCAACCCAGCAGCACCAGGGAACCGCTGGCTGCCATGGCTGTTCCTCGGCTTGCTGGTGCTGCCGTTCGACCCGTTCTGGCTCGACTTCGAACAGGTGCGGCGCGGCATGCTACTCGTGCTCGGCGGGCTGTTGCTCGTGTTCTGGCCTGGCCTGCAACGAGTGCGCGGCGAACGCGTGCTCGCGTGGTTTGGCGGCTGGCTCGTCGCCTGCGCCGCAGTCAATCTGTTTGGCCAGCTGATCGCGCGCAGCGAAACCGTGCCAATGTCGTTCCAACCGTGGGAGGCGGTCTATCGGCTCGCGCACTGGTTCTCCTTGCTGGTCGTACTGCGACTCGGGGCGGCGGTGCGCGGCGCCATCGCTGTGCCGCTCGCGAGTCTGTTGCTCGCGACGTCCCTGTTCGGCTTGCTGCAGCGCCTCGGCCTCGCCGAGATCGCCGGCTATGGCGTCGAACGCGAACCCGTCTCCGTATTCGGCAACCTCAACGTCGCTTCCGAGTGGACCGCCGTCGTCGCGATGGCGGTCGCAGCACTGCCGTGCTCGGCAGCGCGCTTCGCGCGCGCATGGCTAGTGCCAACGGCCCTTGTCCTGGCGGCTGCCTACCTCGTGGTGAACCAATCGCGTTCGGGCCTGATCGCACTGCCCATCGGCCTGTTGCTGCTCTGCCTGCTGCGTCGCCGCTCAGGCGGTTGGCGACCGCTCGCGTGGTCCCTCGCTGGTGCCGCGCTCGGTCTGCTCATGGCCACGGCGATATCGCGCCCCGAACCGGCCGACCTCGCCGCCGCCAACGCCGAACGCAAGCGCGCCACGGCGACGCTCGACGTGCGGCTCGAGATCGCCAGGAGCAGCACCAAGTTGCTCGCCGAAGGCCCCGTGTTCGGGCACGGGCCGGGCCAGTTTGCGGTGTTGTATCCGCGCGTGCGAAGCCAGAGCGAGATCGAGGCCTCGAGCCACGGGCGACAGTTCGCCACCGAAGTGCGCACGGCCCACGACGACTGGCTCGAACTGCTCGTCGACGGCGGCTTCCCGGCCCTCGTGTTGTTCGCGGCCGCGCTGTTCGCGCTGCAGCGCGGCATCGTCGACAAGGCGCGCCTGCTGCCGCTGTTCGTGCTGCTGCTGTTGATGCTGGTGCGAGCCCCGCTCGGCAACGCGCCCGCCGCCGTCGCGGCGTTGCTGCTGGTCGGTGCACCGCAGCTCGCGCCACCGCGACCCGCACGCTGGCGCCGGCCGATCTGCGCGCTGCTGGGCCTCTGCCTCGTCGGACTCGGCGTGCTGCCGATCGCCGCCAACACGCTGTTTGCTCCCTACCTGAAGGCCCGTGCCGAAGGCTCACAGCCACCGATGTCGGCCGCGGTGGCAGCAGCGGCGTGCATGCCGTTCGAGCCGCGCTGGCTGCAGGTGCTCGCTAAAGAACAGATGTTCGCTGGCGATCGATCGTCGGCCAGCAAGACGGCCGCGCGCGCAGTGCAACTGCGTCCCTACGATCCGCAGCTCTACCTGCTGGTCGGCGAGGTGCTGGCGCGCGATGGCGAGCTGGAGGCGGCGACCGGACTCGCGCGCCACGCCCTGCAGCTCGATCCGCCAAATCCCGAGCTGCGCGTTCTGCTTGGCACAGTGCTCGCGCAGCAGCACCAACCCGACGAAGCGATCGCTGCCGTCGTTCATGATCCACACCCGCTGCTGCGAGCCGAACTGCCCTCGCTGTTCGGCAACCTCGCCGAGCTGGCCGCGCAGCAGCAAGACCCCACGAGCGCCGCGCGTTTCCGCGTCGAGCAGCACTTCCTGTTGGCGGCCGAACACCTCGGCGACTCGTCGCCAATGGGGCAGACCGCGACGCTCGAACACGTTCGCCTGCTACTGCAGTCGCTGGCGGCAGCCGGTTCGAGAAGTATGGACCTGCGCGGCTACGTCATGAGCGCACTCTACGCACTCGAACTCGGCGACACCCAGACCGCGATCGACAGCGGCGACGCCGCGCGCAAGCTCGGCATCGGCCTACCCGACTGGCAACGCTCGCTGCTCGGCGACAAGCTGGCACCGCTCGAACGCGTCGAATCGTGGCGCGAGGTGCTGCGGCGGCGTTGAGCATGAGTTTGGCGCCCCAGGCGCCCCGGTCCATCGGGAGTCCATTCCGCAGAACGGCCGCCGGCAACACACCGGGCACGATCGGCAGGCACAGCAGGTAGGTCGTCAGCGCGTGGCTGCTCTCGTGCAGCAGGCCGAGCCCGAGCGGCACGAGCGTCGGCAACCACAACGTCAGTGCAGCGACACCGGCGGCGTGCCACCAAGCGCGTGCCCCGCTGCGCTTGACCACCGACGTCACCGTGGTCCCGGCTACTTGCCCGCCCCGACCGGCACCTTCGCGGCTGCTGCGCGCACAACTTCGAGGTCGCCCTCGGCCCCACAAGCTTCGACGAACTGCAGGAACGTCCACGTCTGCGCATGCAACGCGTGGCCCTCGGGGAACAGCGCGCGCAACTGCTCTTGCAGCGACAGCCCGAGGAACGCCATGCCCAAACGCGTCGCGTGCAGCCGATCGCCCTGCAGCAGCGCGCCGGGGCCAGTCTGCAGCGCAC
>JBDSBS010000867.1:0-6471 GCA_039921435.1 Planctomycetota bacterium
GGCTCGTCGGCGAGCAGCACGGCGGGGCTGGTGACGATCGCGCGCGCGATCGCGACGCGCTGCTGCTGGCCACCCGACAGTTGTCGCGGTAGGTGGTGGGCGCGGTCGGTCAGCCCGACCGCGGCGAGGGCCAAGCCGACCCGCTTCTGCCGGTCCTGCTTGCTCAGACGCAACAGCAAGAGTGGCACTTCGACGTTCTCGTAGGCGGACAAGACCGGGATCAGGTTGTACTGCTGGAAGACGTAGCCGACGGCGCGCGTGCGCCACTTCGCGAGCTGGCTCGGAGCCATTGCTGAGACCACTTCGCCATCGATCACGACGGTGCCTTCGGTCGGCCGATCGATGCCGGCCAGCATGTGCAGCAGCGTTGTCTTGCCGCTGCCCGACGGGCCCATCAAACAGACGAACTCTCCCTGTTCGACGTCGAAGTCGAGGTTGGCCACCGGCGTCACCGTCTCGGCGCCAGTGGAGAACGTCTTGGTGACGGAGCGCAGTTCGATCAAACTCATGGTTGGGCCTCGGCGATCACTTCGCCCGCGGTCACGGGGTCGAGGATCACCCTTTGCGTCACCGACAGTTCGCCGCGCACGAGGCGCAAATCGCCGTCTTGGCCGACGACTTCGACCCGGATCGCTCGCGCGGACTTGCTCGCTGGGTGGAAGACGAAGACCTGACCGTTCTGCACGGCCTGTTGTGGCACGCGGAAGACCTGCACGGCCGTCGCCGCTGCGCCGGGTTCGCCCTGGGCGGGAGCCAGGAAGCGCGCGCGGCACAGGGTCTCGGGCCTCAGCAACGGCGGTGGGTCGAACAGGCCGATCTTGACCTGCAAAGTGTTCTTGAGCAGGTCCGACTCTTGTTGCAAGCGCTGCACGACACCGCGCACGACCATGTCGCCGATCACCTGGCTGCGCACTTCGACCTGCTGCCCGGCATGCACCTTGTCGATCGAATCGAGTGGCACGTCGATGCGCGCGCGCAGCTTCGTCGGGTCGTAGAGCGCGACGATACCCATGCTGTCCGGGCCGACCGTGTCGCCCGGTTGCGCCAGCAGTCGCATCACGACGCCGTGCACCGGCGACGTGACGGTCGTCCAGGCGAGTTCGCGGTCGCTGACGGCCAATTCGGTGCGCGCCGCTGCGAGTGCGGCTTCGGCCTTCTGCACTTCGGCGCTGGCGACGGCGACGGCGCCGCGCAGTGCGACCGGCTGTTCGGCCAGTTCTTCACTCAGCTGCAGCGCGGCTTGCATGGTGGTGCGTTCGCGCAACAAGCCCGCAACGTCGGCATCCGCCGCGGCCACGCCCGCGCGGGCAGCGTCCGCATCGGCGCGCGCGCGTTCGAGCGCGACCGGGTAGCTGTTGCCGGCGGCCTCGAGTTGTTCCTGCGCCGTGACGGCGGCGCCGGCGCTGCGCTGCATGGCCACTGCACGCCGTTGCTGTTCCTTGTTGTTGGCAAGGCGCGTGTCGAGGGCGAGGAGCTTGCTCTCGGCGTCGCGAACGCGCAGCCGCGCTTCGGCGTTCTGCTGCAGGTTGTCTTCGGCGAGCTGGTGGTTGGCACTCGCGGCCCGCAGCGCGGCCTCGCGTTCGGCCAGCAGCGCCGTATTGCGGTCGTGTGCGGCCAGTAGTTCGGCGCTGGCGAGTGTTGCGATCACGGTCTCGCCGCGCTTGACGATGGTACCTTCCAGAACGTCGATCGATTCGATACGGCCCGCGACCAGCGGCCGCACGTTGACCGGGAACGGATCGGCTTCGACCCAGCCGACGGCTTCCGCAGTTGCAGCGGAGGACAACTGCACGGCCCCACTCGCGGCGCGCACTTGGGCCATGCGCACCACGCGCGCTGGCCGCAGCAGTGGCCACAAGAACGTCGTCGCGACGACGAGCAGCAGCGCTGCCACGGCGAGCACCATCAGACGCGGGCCCAACGGCCGCCGCGGCACGGCATGCGCGGTGCTGTCGATGCGAAGTCCGGAGAGATCGACGTCGCTCATGAGCCGTGCTCCGTTGCCGCACAGCGCGGCCAACCGTAGGCCTGCGCCCGCGCGACCCGTGCGCGCGCCAGCGCCACCTTTGCCAGACGATGTTCCATGGTGTCGCGCAGCAGCATGCGCGCGGTGTCCGCGAATGGCGCAAAGGCATCGACCTCGACGGCGATGGCGGCGCGCGCGGCAGCTAGCGAAGTCGTGCTCGCCTGCAGTTCGCCGGCGGTCGCCGCGACGAGCGCTGTGGCGCCGGCCAGTTCTTGGTCGGCGAGCGTCGCTTCGCGGCCGGCGGCGAGCAACGCGTTCTCCAGGTCGTCGCGCGCAGCCTGCCGCCGCTCGCGCGCGGCTTCGGCGAGGCCGTGCATGCCGATCGGCAGCTGCAGCAGACCCATCGCCTCGAGAGGGTCACTCTTCAGCGAGATGACCGGGCCGATTTGGAACGACGGATACTGGTCGGTGACGGCCTTGTAGAAGTCCGCGTCGGCAGTGCGGAAGCGCGCCAGTGCTAGGGCCAGGTCCGGGCGAGAGAGCAATTCGGCGTCGGTGCCGTTGGGCTGCACGAGCCAGTTTGGCGGCAGCGGCGAGAGCGCCAGTTTGGTGTCGCGCGGCAAACCGAGCAGCTGGCGAAGTCGCGCGTGGTCGTCGGCGCGCATACGGTCGAGTTCGACCCGTTCGCTGTCGGCGCGGGCCTGGGCGGCCCGCAGCTGGCTCGAAGCGATCGGCGACGCCAGCCCCGCACGTTCGAACGCACGCGTATCGAGCGCCAAGTCCGGCACTGCCAGTGTTGCCAACGCGGCGTCGATCGCGAAGGCCTCGACGACCGCCGCCGCAGTGCGCCAGCGCGCCGTCGCCAGCGTTGCGACCGCTTCGACCTGGCGCGCATCGGCCTGGTCGATTGCCGCACCGCGCGAGCCGAGGCCGAGCAGTGCAATCGGGTCGGTCATCAGCCCGATGTCGTCGCCGCGGCTGCGCCATTCACCCATCACGAGGATCGGCACGGTGCTCGCTGCACCGGCCGCGCGAGCGCGGGCTTCGAGCGCGCGCAGCTCGGGGTTCTGGCGCCATGCGAGCGAGATCGCTTCGTCGATGGTGAACCTGCCGCCTTTCCGTGAGAGGACTTCGGCGGCGATGCTCTGCGCGTCCGAGGAGTCGGCCTGGTAGCCTACACAGCCCGAGAGCGGGGCCCCCAAGAGTTGGGGCAGGGCGAGAAGGAGCGGGGAGAGGAAGCGAATCGAACAGGAACGTGCCGGCATGACGGACTCTGGATCTGGACGCAATCGACGGCCAGTCGACGTCGGGCACGAGCGAACGGACCGCGTGCACGTCGTCGACGTCGCGGTGGTGCTCTAGATCAGCAGGACCGTGCACGCGCGCAAGGCGGTGCGGCGATCGAAGCCCGGCGGTCCGCGGTCGAACGGCCGGCCGCGTGTTAGTGGTTGGCCGTCGGGCAACGGCCAAGTCGGCGCGATGAGCACGCAGACGAGGGGCGCCTCCTGGGGAATATCGACGGTCGTCGGCGCCGGTACCAAATCGACGCTTTCGAACTCGAGCGCGATGCAACAGCCCGGCTCACAAGTGCCGCGCAGCGTGCCGTCGCCCGGCCCATGGTCGCGGGCATCGCTTCGATGGTGCAGTCTCGCCTGATGCAGATGGGCGCGGCCATGAGGGGCGCAGCAGCAGCAGGCCGAATCCCCTTGGGTCGCGGTGCTCGGACAGTACGATGCCGCGCCCGGCTTGTCGATCTGGTGGCAGTTCCCGCAGTTGCCGAGGCAAACCGACAGCCGCAGATGCGAAGCGACCGTCGTCAGCAACAGCAGCGCCACGATCCACATGATCGAGTGTGCACGTCGTTGTTGCATTGGCTTCGCCTTGGACATGAGAAACCGAGGGCCGAGCGTCTCCTACCTGCTGCTGGTGTCAAGGTGCCAGAGCAGGAACTGCATCAGGGACCCCGGCGAAGCAGCCAGCCCAGTTCACGACCACCAAAGCCCTGAGAGTCCTGGTTGGGGCCTTCCGAAGTGTGGCTCGTCGGGTTGCCCGTCGGCGTCCGCCAATGTGGCCGTGCCCGGTTGTCCTCCCGGTCGCGCGCCCACTGCGGCGCGGGGTTGCGTTCGCCGTACAGGCGGAGCTCGTGGATCGCCGCGCGCCGAACCTCCGCCGATCCGCGCGGTTGACTGCATTCGACGTTAGCGATTCGTGACTTGCTCCGGAGCAGAGAAGGCGACAGTCGTGGTCTCGCCGGCGCGGATCGCAACGGCACCGAGCGCTGGCTCGATCACGCGCTCGGTGACGCGGTTGCCGTTGCGTTCGCGAACGACCAGCACGACGTCCCAGTCGCCCGGCGGAGCTCCGGCGAGTGCGAACACACCGTTCTCGTCGATCGATGCGACGCCGCCATCCCATTGTACGGCGTTGGTGTGCTTGCGCAGAGCGATGGCCGGCCGATGCGAATCAAGCAGGTCGCCGAGCGAACGCCGCCAGGGGTCATGGGCCACGCCGAACTCGCGGGCCTTCTTGCGTTCGTCGTCGGTGCTGCAGTCGAGCGCCACGACGAACTGCGGCGGTGCGATCGTGCCGCGTAGCTCGCCGCCGCCCGGCACCGTCACGAGCAACGCGCTGCGCCCGTCGCTCCAGTTCGGCAGCTCGACGACCGCGCGCTGCGCGTCGCCGCCGGTTACTCGCACCGACAGGACGTGGTCGCCAGCGCGGCAGCGCAGCACGACCTTGCCGGAAGCATCGGTGATGCCTCGATCTGCGAGGCGCGGTTGCTGCGCTGCGGCGAACTTGCTGTGCGGCTGCTCTTCGATCAACGTGAAATGGTAGACAAAGTAGAACGGGCGCGGTGGCGCCGCGAGTTCGGCGCTCTGGCCGTCGATCAGCTCGACGCTGCAGCCGGCGACTGGGCGGCCCTCCGCCGTGAACACGTGCAGCGTGCGAGCGATTGTCGGCGCGAGGTGGACTTCGACAGGCGTTGGTGCCGCGCACGCATCGCATTCGAACCAATCGGACGGCCAAGTGGCGCCGCCGCGCGCGTGTACGCGCACCGCGTATCGCGTTGCGCCGAGCCCGTCCAGCTCGACGACGCCGCCGCGCCAGCGCTTCGTCGACCGCACGGCGTCGGCGCCCGGCACGTTCGAGTCGACGGGCACCGCGTGCACCGCGAGATCCTCGACCGGCTGGCCGCCGGCGCGCACGAGCAGCAGCAGTTTCGCGGGCGCGACGAGTGGCAACCGCACATCGTGGTCCCCCGGACGCACCGCTCCGAACTCGTGCCAGCCGTCGTAGCGATCGCCGCGCGGGTGGCGAAGGCGTAGACCGTGCGCGCCCACAGCGATGGGCGGCTGCAGCGAGAAGGTCCCGTCCGCGCCAGTGCGCGTTCGCGACCACTGCTCCTTGCCATCTGCGCTGAGCCCCGCCGCGTAGAGCAGGTAGTTCGCGACCGGCTTGTCGTCGCTATCGGCCACGCGGCCGCTGATCGTCTCCGTCCGTGGGAGCGCCGGCACCACGACGTCCGATGACGGTTCGCCTTCGTCGGGCGCGCGCGCCCGGATCTCGATGGACCGCGGGGGCACGTCGCTGCGTTCGTACAGTTGGATCTTGTATCGGCCGGCGGCCAGCGGGTTGTCGGTGACGATTCCGGTGTCGTCGGAGCGCGCGTACAGCGAGGTCCGCGGATGCAGCCAACCATCGCGTTGTTGCGCGCGCTGCTCTGGCGTCACGTACAGCACCACGTCGGGTTGCGGCGAACCATCGTCGCCGACGACTCGGAAGCGCGCGCGCCGCCCTGGCGACAACTCGATGTCGCCGGCGTCCTGCTGTGGTTCGGCGAAGAACGTCGAGAACTCACGGCTGCCGAACACCTCGAGCCGCCGGGGTGCCGTGAGTGTCACGTGTACGCGGGCCGGGTAGCCGTCACCGATGCCCGGGGTCGGCATTACCGGGAAGACGAACGCGAAACGGCCATCCGCTCCGGTCTCCACCGGCTCGGGATCGCGCCACTCGAGCCAACTCCAGTGCAGCGGATAGCCGGTGGCCTGGTGACCTGTCACGGTCACCCTGCACCCAGCGATCGGCTCGCCAGTCTCGGTCACCGCACGACCGGCGAGCGAGAACGTCGCCGGGGTTTGTGCGCGGGCCAGGCTGCCGGCCACGCCGACGGCAACGACAAGCGCAGCGGGCGCGAACCTGGGGATCGGCATCGTGGGGTCTCCAGCGTTGATCGTAGGCGTGTTCGACATTCGCGCCAGGGCGTGCCGACCGCGTCGTCGAAGCAGCGCGACCGCGGGGGGCCGTGGAAAGCGCACGGGTCTCGGGCTGGCGTGAGCGGGTTGATGCGGCCGTGCCCGGTTGTCATCCCCGTTGCGCGTCACTGCGGCGCGGGGTTGCCTTCGCCGTACAGATGAAGCTCGTGGATCGACCAGTACAAGTCGTGCTTCGTGCCCGTCTGCGTGATTCGCAAGAACCGGGTCGTCACCGGCTCGAAGCGGATGATG
>JBDSBS010000868.1:0-5390 GCA_039921435.1 Planctomycetota bacterium
ACTCACGGCCCTGATCCAGCGCATCCTCGACTTCACGCAGCAGCAGGCCGGCACGCTGCAATACTCGCGCGAGATCGTCGACCTCGGCCTCTTGCTGCGCACGGTCTGCGAAGCCTACACGCCGCACCTCGAAGCGCGTGGCGCGATCCTCGTCGAGTCGCTGCCGGTCGAGATCTTCGTGCGCTGCGACGCGAATGCCTGCGAGAGCGCCGTCGTCAACCTGCTCGAGAACGCCGCGAAGTACGGCATCGATGGCGACGACGACCGCGAGATCGAGCTCGACCTGCGCAGCGAAGACGGCATGGCGTCGATCGAGGTGCGCGACCGCGGCCGCGGCATTCCACGCAGCGAAGTCGAACACGTCTTCGATGGCTTCTACCGCGCCAGCAACTCGGGCGAGGTGCGCGGAGCTGGCCTCGGCCTCAGCCTCGTTCGGCACTTCGTTCGCGCCCACGGCGGCGAGGTCATTGCCCGAGCGCGCGACGGCGGCGGCACTGTGTTCCGCCTGACGCTGCCGTTGTCGAAGCCGACCGAGGAGCCAAGTGAATCCCGAGCCGGCAAGGCCCACACTGCCGCATCGCCGAGTGCCACGCCATCCGACCGAACATGAGCAACCTGTCCGACACCCACATCCTGGTCATCGAGGACGAAGACGACCTGCGCGCCGGCTTGCAGCACAACCTGGAACTCGAGGGCTACTCCGTCGACACGGCCGCCGACGGCCGCGAGGGTCTGCGCAAGGCCCGCGAGGGCTCCTCCGCGCTTATCCTGCTCGACCTCATGCTGCCCGGCATGCCTGGCCTCGAGGTGCTGCGGCACCTGCGCGAGACGGGCCACGAGACGCCAATCATCATCATCTCCGCCAAGGGGCAGGACCGCGACAAGGTGCAAGGGCTCGAACTCGGTGCCGACGACTACCTGACCAAACCGTTCGGCCTCAGCGAGCTGACGGCTCGCATCCGCGCCGTGCTGCGCCGTACCCACGTCGGCGCCAAGGCCGGGGTCGGCGAGCGGCCGGCGGCGGGCGGCATCATGCGCTTCCAAGACCTCGTCGTCGACTGGAAGCGCTTCACGATCGTGCGAGACGACACCGAAACCCAACTGTCGCGCTACGAGGCCGAGATCCTGCGCATGCTCATCGAGCACCGCGGCGAAGTCGTGAGTCGCCAGGACCTGCTGCGCAAGGTCTGGGGCTACGTGCATCTGCCGACGACGCGCACCGTCGACAACCACATCGCGCGCTTGCGCAAAAAGCTCGAACGCGACGTCGAGAACCCGGTGCACGTGGTCACGGTGCACGGCCTCGGCTACCGCTTCGAGTCGACCCTGCTGGAGGAATCGTGAAGAGTGCCTCGACGCGGATCTGGTTCGGCTGCGCGGTGCTGCTCGCAGCCGCTGCGTCCCAACCGACGGCCCAATCCCACCCCCCTGCATCCGATCAGACAGTTCAGGCAGTACCGTCGGCACCGACATTACCGTCGGCACAGACAGTACAGGTAGCACAGTCGCGATCGACGCCAGCCGACCCGCGCGTGACGTTGCACCAGGCGTGGCTGCGCGAGATCCTCGACCTCGACGTCGCGGGCGCCGCCGCCGACTACGCCCAAGTTGCACGAGACGCGCGACCTGGCAACCTCGAACGGTGGGTCGCCACCGCACGCTTGATCGAACTGCACAGGCTCGGCATCGCGGTTCCCGAGACGGTACATCTGAACGAAGTGCCCACAGCCTTGCGGGGCGTCTTCGCCGCAGCCCAGGTCGCGCTGCCGATCGACGAGTTGCTGAAGCGGACCCGGGGCGAGCCTAGCGTCGTGCTGCAAACTGTGATCTCCGAAGCCGGCAAGCTGCCGTCGTTGCGGACGGCGGTCTCGAACGCCGAGGACTGGCTGGTCAGCCAGGTCGGGCCGAGCGGGCGCGATCAGTTTCGCCAACGCATGGAGGAGTACCTGGCCCGCGGCAGATCGGACGAAGCCAGACAGTCCTTCGAACGGCTGTTCGCCGCGGACATCGTGCGGGCGGAAATCGAGGGTGGAGTCGCGCGAGCCAATGCCCTGCGCAAGCTGTACTTCGCGGATTGGCGGCCACCAGCTGTGACGGGTGAGCCCGCCCCCCACCTCGCCCGCTTCCACGCGAATCTCGAGGTGTGGCTTCGCGAACCCGATCTGTCGCCTTCGGAACAGGCCCTGCTGGGGGAGCTGCGCGAAGCGATCGACCAGAAGGCGGCCACGGATCCCGGTGGCGCCCTCGCCCTGCTGATCAAACTGCCGAACTACGCCGAACGCCTGCTCGCCGAACGGCCTGCGACCGGCCGATGAGAACGTGGTGGGAGGGGAGTCGTAGACCCAAACAACATCGGCGCCGGCGGCCCTGACTGATTCGGCGGACCGGCGTCTCGAGGACAAAAGGGCCGGGTCGTGGCGAGTTGTGCCGCGCCAAGGTAGTTTGGCGAGTCGATGAGTGACTTCGGCGCCAATGTCTTCGACCAAGACGATCCCATCAAATCCAGGTCGAAGAACACCCCCGCAACGCGGTCTGAAGCCGCGGCACCCGCCCAGCGGCCGTCTGGTCAAACCACGCCCACGCCCGAAACCAGAACCGGTGCGGCAGCCGAGTCGCTGAGCGAGAGCGAGCAACCTAGGGATCGCGACCGTGCGCGGCGAGACGCACCACAGCTCGCGGATCCTGGCAGGCAAGATTCGAGAGAGCACATTCGGCCTGAACAACCTCCGCGAGAACGCGCACGACCGACGGACGGCGCATCGCAAGACCCGGTGCGACGGGAACGCGACCGCGAACCTCGCGGGCAGCGCCCTTTCGATCGAGAGTCTGGTGATCCGAGGTCTGGTGATCCGAGGTCTGGTGATCCGAGGTCTGTTGATCCAAGGTCGGGCGATCCAAGGTCGGGCGATCCAAGGTCGGCCGATCGAAAGTCTGGCGAACCAAGGTCTGGCGAGAGGGAGCAACCGCGGCGCCAACGACACACGGAATTTCCATCGCAATCATCGGCACGCCACGCCGAGCATCCGCCGGTTCCGGAATCGCAGAGAGCCCCGCTGCACCTAGGAGGTCGTTCGCGGCCCAACGCTGTGCCCGCGCGCGGGCCAGAACCCCACGGCTCTGATTCCCAGCAGCTGCGAGAGCCGAAGCCCGACCACTCTCGCCCAGACCATGTGCGCCCAGACCATGCGCGCAGAGAGCAGCCGAGAGGTGACCAGCATCGCCACGAGCCGCGACGACCCGAGCAACGGCCAGCGCCAGCACGGGCGACCCATCGCGTCGCCGTGCTCGTCGATCTCGACGCGTTGCAGGCAGAGGCACGCGCCCAGAACGCCGAACTCACGATGCACCGCCTGCGGGCCGGTTTGGGCGGCGATCGTCCGGTAGTTCGAGCCGTGGGCTTCGTCGCTCGCGCCGGCACCCCACCCAATGGCTTCGAACTCGTCGTCACCCAGGGCGGGCTCGGCGGCGGAATCGAGTTTGCCTCGACGGCGCTCGCGCTCGCCGCCCAAGCACCGCTTCTGGTCATGGCCCCTCCCTCGGCGTCGATCCAACAGCTCGCCAAGGCACTGCGCGGCGCCGGACACCGCGTCGAACTCGCCGGGATCCTGGACAAAGAACAGCAGGGTGAGGATGTGCGACGGCTCGGTCGCGACTGCCTGTTCGTGCCCTGATCTTCGCACGGGGCCGGCCCAGAGCCGGGGCCCCGGCCCGCTGCGGCCAAGCGCTGCCATCGGCGAAAACTCCTCACCGGCGCCCGACCCGCGATCGAACGCTATAGTCAGGTGCCGTCAACGTCGAAGACGTCGAAGAACGTGCCCGAGAACCTACCGATGAATCAGGAAGCCTGTGCCATGCGCTGCTGGTCAGGTCTTGCCGCTGTCTTGGTCGTCGCGGCACAGCTCGCGGCGCAGATGCCGCGCCGTCAAAGCACTGCGGAGCCCGGCGTCGGACCTTTGCGTTCGATGACGCACTCGCAGTCACCTCAGGCAAGCGCCACGAGCTACTCCGAGACGACCAGCCGCGACCTGTTCACGGCTTGCGACGCCGACAGCGACGATCGGCTCGATCTGTTCGAGGCCTGCGACGCCTTCGAACTGCAGCACGGGCCACAGAACCCCGAGGGCTTCCAGCGCCTGGACATTGACCGGGACGGCTACCTGGGTTGGCCCGAGTTCGACCAGTACTTCCTCTCGATCGTGAAGCGCGGTGGCACGTTTCGGGTGCGCACCTGCCGCAGCCTCGTGCAACAAGCTCCCGAACGTCAGCCCGCACAGAGCGACTCGCCCTTGGAGCAGTTCCTCCAACTGTACGACGCCAATCGCAACGGCGGCCTCGATCCAGCCGAGTCCGACAAGATCATCGAGCAGGCCGGCCTGCCACCGGAGTGGGCCAACCGCCTGAAGAAGCTCGATCTCGACCGGTCCGGCCGCGTCGAAGCCACCGAACTGGCGCCGGCTTTCGAACAGCTGCGGGGCCTGCTGCCTGGCACCAAGGCCGAACGACCCGGTGCCCCACGCGAACTGCCACCGCCTTGGGCGGCCGCCGACCGCAACCAGGACGGCACGATCGACGCGGCGGAGTTGGCCCGCGTGTTGCGCAGCCTCGATCCGAGCCTGGCCCGTTGGGCGAAGCAATTGTTGCACCGGCTCGACACCGACAAGAACGACACCTTGAGCGCAGCCGAACTGCCAGGCGCCCACGCGGGGGCCGAACGCCGAACCTCCGCGGCGCCGCCCGCCGTGACGTTGCCACGACAGGTACCGGTGCGCTGATCGCCCACGGGCGCGTTTCTCCGCCTGACGCGCCGTTCCTGTTTGGCGAGAGGAACTGGTGTTGGCGAGAGGAAGTCGCGGCCACGGTCCAGTTCCCGTCATCGCGGCGTTGCCTCCGGCGCACGCGCCGGCTCCCAGGCCCTACCCGTAATGAGGCGGGCACCGCGCGAGAAGGCAAAGTACTGCCACGCCCAACCGATCATGACGACGATGCGGTTGCGGAAGCCGATCAGGTAGGCAATGTGGATCAACCACCAGAGCCACCAGGCGAAGAAGCCTTGCACCTCCAAGCCGCCGATCCGCCCGACAGCAGCCGCTCGACCGATCGTCGCAAGCGAGCCCTTGTCGACGTAACGAAACGGCTGCGACGCCTCACCGCGCACGAGTGCTTGGATGTTTTTGGCGGCGCGTCGCCCGGCTTGGATCGCGGCGGGTGCGATGCCAGGCACGGGTTGACCGTTCTGCACCAGGTGCATCAGATCCCCGGCGACGAAGACGTGCGCGTAGCCCGGCACGCTCAGGTCGCGTTCCACGATCACCCTTCCGGCCCGATCCACCGGGACCCCAAGGCCCGCGCCGAGCGGCGAAGCCGCGACTCCTGCTGCCCACAACACGGTG
>JBDSBS010000869.1:0-8905 GCA_039921435.1 Planctomycetota bacterium
CGCGGCCTCGAGGCCGTCGTTCGCCCGGTCACCTTTGCGCACACGTGGCTGTTGACGATCGGCTGGCGCCGCCATGGCCTGCTATCCGTGTCAGAACGCCCCGCCTGACAGAACGCGCCCGCCGAGGCGCTCGCGACGGCGAGGAGCTTGCTACGCCTTGCGCTGGGCCACTTCGGGCACAGCCGAGCGCTCGAGACTCTTCTTGTCGAAGTGCGGGTTGGCGGTCAGCACGTCGCACGTGCGGCACACCTCGGGATAGTCGCGCGCGTTCATGCGCCGCCGGAAGTCGCGGTACTTGTCGCCGTTCCAAATCTGCTCGAGCGACTGCTCGTTGACGTTGCCCATCTCGAGCTCGCGCGGGCCGCGGCAGCACGGGTAGACCGTGCCGTTCGGCTCGATCTTGACGTAGTTGCTGGCCATCGAGCAGAAGTGCGGAAACCGCTCCTTGATCTCGTCGAGCATGACGGACATCACGTCGCCCGTGATGCCGCGCACGGCCGGCTCGTGCGGCACGATGTTGCGGCGATACGGATCGTCCATGTCGACGTGGAAGATCATGCCGCGGGCGCGGGCGCGTTCGCAGGCGCGATCGATGTGCGTGACGATCTGCTCTTCGGTGAACGCCGCGAAGACGTTCTGGTCGCGGCATCGGATCGCGTTGTCGAGCATCGGCTGGATGCGAAGGTCGCACTTGGCCGGCACAGCGCCGAGGTCGGCGAGGAAGTCGATTAGGTCACCGAGTCCCTCGAGGTTGTCCTTGACGAGCACCGCGACGAAGCCGACCGGGATGCAACGCTCGGCGGCGACGGCGAGGATCTCGCGGACGTTGGCGACGACTTGGTCGAAGTCGGCACCGGCGCGCAGCATCTCGAGCACCTTCTTGTCGCTGCTGTCGAACGAGATCCACAGCTTGTGGATGCGGTCGCCCATCTCGGCGAACTTGGCGCCGTCGAGCAGCGTGCAGTTCGAGTACATGTTCAAGAACACTTCGTGCTCGCGGCACTTCGCCACGACGAGCTTGATGTTGGCGAGCATCGGCTCCGACAGGGCCGACGGCGTCCACAGCGTCGTGTGCGGCAGCACGCTGTCGAGCAGCGCCACAGCGTCCTCCTTCTTCATGACCTCGACCGGCACTCCGTCGGCCTGCGCGCACATGATGCAGCGCAGGTTGCAGATGTTGTTGGGCGCGAACTCGAGCCAACCCGGCCGCGACGACCACTCTTCGGCGCCGCTCGCCAGGTCGGCAATGACGGCGTAGTAGTTCTTCAGCTCGCGGACGACTTTGCTCATGGGTGCGGGACGTGGGTCGAAAGGCCCGAGCATGTTACCCCGCGGGCAGCGCTGCGGCGGCCATCGGACCGAGCTTTGCGCCGAGATTGCGAGAACGCGCGGCTTCGCTGCCATCAGGGCCGTCCTCGCACAGCCCTTCGCAGGGGCCACACGCGTCGCCCGCACGACGAGCGCCCGCTACCTGTCGAGCACGGCGCGCACCACCTGCTGGGCCAGCGCGGTCGGATTCTGATCGCCGCGGTTGCACAGGCAGACGACGGTGAGGTCGGCTGTCGGCACGCGCATGCACTCGGCGCGATACCCGGCCCATGCCCCCCCGTGCGCCACCAGGCGCGGTGGCCGAGCGTCGAGGAACATCAGCCCCATGCCGTACTCGATGGCGGTGCCATCGTCGAGCGAGCCGGGTTGGCTCATCGCCGCGAGCAACTTGTCGCCACCGACGGTGCCCGTCGTGAAGTTCCGCGACCACTTCAGCAGATCGCCCACCGTCGTGAGCACAGCCCCGTCGCCAGTTTGCTGCCAACCGCTGTAGTTCCACACCCACTCGCCGCGGCGCCCGCGCGAGTAGCTCAGCGCGCGGTGCTTGACGAGTGCCGTGCAGTCGTCGTGCACGTGCGTATTGCTCATGCCCAGCGGAACGAAGATGCGTTCGCGCGCGAACTCGGCGAGCGACTGCTTGGCGGTGCGCTCGACGATCTCGGAGAGCAGGAAGTAGTTGCTGTTGGAGTAGGCCCACTGGCTGCCGGGCGGAAACCGCAGCGCCTCGATCTTGCGCAGCGCCGCGAACGCCTCATCGGCGTCGGTGCGATCCTCGACCTGCTCGCCGGCAGCGAGCAGCAGTTCGATGTAGTCGGGCAAGCCACTCGTGTGCAGCAACAGATGCCGCACGGTGACCTTCTCGCAACACGTCGGCAGCTCCGGCAGGTGCTTTTGAACCGCGTCGCCAAGCGCCAGCTTGCCTTCGTTGGCCAGCAGCAACACGCACGCTGCCGTGAACTGCTTGCTCGTCGAAGCGATGTCGAACACAGAATCGACCGACAGCGGTACGTCGCGTTCGAGGTCAGCCAAGCCATAGGCGCGCTGCAGCAAGACGTCGTCGCCGCGCGCGACGAGCACGACCGCACCGGGTCCGCCGGACTTGGCGCAGTTCTGGAAGATGCGGTCGACCTGGACCTCGAGCGGCGGCGCCGATTCGTCTTGCGCGACGGCCGTCGCCGTCAGCAGCAGACCCACGAGAACTGTGCGGGCGCGTGTCATCACTCTGCGCATCGTCGTTGGCGGGCGGACATCTGCCAACGGCGGCATCGGCGAGACCCGCGTATTTTCGCGCGTCAGTTCGCCAGAGGCGACACGCCGTTCGTCACGGCCAGGCCACCGGGCACACCGGGGTCGAGCGAGGCACCTTGCGCGAAGAAGCTCCCGACGACGCCCGGTGGCACGGCGAACGTGAGCACGGCACGACCCTTGGCGTTCGCGATCTGGAACGAGAGCACGTCCGGGGTGACGAGCAGATTGCAGCCGTTGCCGATCGGCACCGCGAGCTGAGTGAACCCCAGCGCCCAGACGACGATGGAGCCGGGCAGAGCATTGCCGACTTGCAAGAAGATGTTGCCGCCACCACCGCCGCTCGTGTCGCCGTTCTGCACCAACACCGGCGCGGTGCCGCTGCTCCCGGGGCAACCGGCTCCGTAGCCGTAGTGAATGCGCATGACGTAGAACGAGCTGGCTGCGGTCGCGGTGCCAGCGGGGTAGATCGACTGCACACGCCCGACGCCGTACGTCGCAGCATTGGACACGACCACTTCGGGATACTGGGCCGTGCCCGGATCCGTGCTGCCCGGGTGGCTGAACAGGAACGCCAGGTCACCGCCGAGGTAGAGGTACGGAGTCTGGAAGTCGAAGTAGAACTCGGCCCACGGATTCGGAGTCGCAGCGACGCCGAAGTTGGTGAACACGCCGGCGTCGAGCGTCATCGGACCGCTGCGAACCTGCTGTGGTGGGCTCGCGAAGTTGAGCAGCGGATCGGCGACCCAAGCCGCCGTCGGCATAGCTGGCCCCATCGAGATGTCGTAGCTGGTCCACGTGATGTCGGCCGGTGGCCACGACGCCGAGTTGCTCGCGAACACCATGAAGCGCAGGCTGGCGCCGGTGATCACCGAGCCTGGCGCAATGCCGGCCAGTTCGCTGGCGTTGACGCCGCACTGGTAGGTGCGCGGGTTGGCGGCATTGCGGATGATGGAGTTGAGCTGCGAAGTGCCCAGGGTCGTCGCGTTGGCATTCGGAACGACGACGGACTGGGCAAACAGCCCGCCAGTGAGCAGGCAGATGGGAAGAAGCGTGGTATGCATGATGGTTTCCTCGAGGACGCGGGACGCATTCTGCCATCCGTCGACCAGGGATAACCAGGGATGGGGGCGCTCGACTGGAATGACAAACAGGCGACAGGCGTGCGACTGGGAGCCGATGCGTTTGGAACGCTTCGCACCGCCCGACGCTCGCTTCGGGCCCCGACCGCGACGAACCGCGACGCCGGGGGGCGGGGGCGGGGGCGGCGCGGTCACCGCGGCGGCCCCCCCCTGGGGGACCACTCGGAGACCACTCGGAGGCGCCTTCGGCGGAAAACTGGAGCGGGTGAAGAGATTTGAACTCTCGACCCTCACGTTGGCAACGTGATGCTCTACCACTGAGCTACACCCGCTCACAGAGCTTCGATTACCAGGCCTTCCGAGCCGCGTTTTCGTGCGGAACGGGTTGACCCAGCGATCGAGGGGGCGCATTCGTATGGATCCTGCCCGTGGATGTCAAGCGCCCCAATCCTGTTCTGCGCCAAACCTCGGCTCCACCCCCTTGGCTGCGCATGGTTACGGCCCCTTCTACTTCATCGGCCACTTCGGCGGCACCTCCACCGGCCACCTTTCCGGCGTTGTTGGCCCAGTCCGTTCGCGGCCACGGCGAACGCGTGTTCTTGCCGCGCCGGCGCGCGCAGAGCCAGGAGCCGATCACGTTCGCTCGCCTTGTCAAAGACGTCGATGCACTCGCGACGAGCGTGCTCGAGCTGGGCATCGTGCGCGGCGACCGGGTCGGCCTCATCGCCGAAAACCGCTACGAGTGGATGCTGATCGACCAGGCGCTCGCGAGCATCGGCGTCGTCGACGTGCCGCGCGGTTCGGACACTTCGCCCGCCGAGATGCACTTCATCCTGCAGCACAGCGGCTGCCGCATGGCCTTCGTCGAAGACGATCGAGTCGCCCAGGAATTGCTCGCGGCAGCCGCTGAGATGCCCGCACTGGATCGCATCGTCGTGATGCAAGACCGCACCGAACTGCAGGGTGTGCTGACGCTCGGCGATTTGCTGCAGAGCGGTGCAGCGGCGCTGCCGGCGCAGAGCGAACGGCTGCGAGCTGCGCACGAAGCGGTGCTGCCGGACGACCTGCTGACGATCGTCTACACGAGTGGCACGACCGCGGACCCGAAGGGCGTCATGCTCACGCACAGAAACGTTCTGGCGAACGTGCACACGGTGCGCGAGGTGCTGGGGATCACGCACGCCGACTCGTTCCTCTCGGTGTTGCCAGCATGGCACATGTACGAGCGCGTCATGGACTACCTGGCGCTCTCGTCGGGCGCGCAACTCGTCTACACCGACCGCCGCCGCATCAAGGAAGACCTCGCCGCCGTGCGCCCGACGGTGTTCGCCGCGGTACCGCGCATCTGGGAGATGCTGCACGACGGGATGGTCGGCCACGCCTTCAAGCTGCCCGGCCTGCGTGGCAAACTGCTGCGGCGCGCGTTACATCTGTCGCGCCTGGTCGGCGGCGACAATGCCCACTTCGGTCACCGCCTGTTGCACGCCGGCGCCCGCGCACTCGTTCTGCGCAAGGTGCTGGCGCGCTTCGGTGGCCGACTGCGGCTGTGCGTGAGCGGCGGCGGTTCGTTGCCTCGCCACGTTGACGAAACGCTGCTGGGCATCGGCATACCGCTGCTGAACGGCTACGGCCTGACCGAGACGAGTCCGGTGGCTTCGGTGCGCCTGCTGCGGCACAACAAGGCGGGCCACATCGGCCCTCCACTGCCGGAGACCGCGATCGAGGCTCGCTCGGCCGATGGCCGCACTTGCGCAGTCGGCGAAACGGGCGTGCTGTGGATTCGCGGCCCGCAGGTGATGCGCGGCTACTACGAGAACCCGCGCAAGACTGCCGAGGTGCTGACCGCCGACGGCTGGTTCAACTCAGGCGACCTCGGCCACACCGACGCGCAGGGCAACATTTGGATCACTGGCCGCGCCAAGGACACGATCGTGCTCGCGAGCGGCGAGAACGTCGAGCCCGAGCCGATCGAGACCGTCATCAAGACGTCGCCTTTCATCGAGCAAGCGGTGTGCGTTGGGCAAGATCAGAAGGGCCTCGGCGCTCTGCTCGTGCCGAATGCCGACGCCCTCGAACACGAAGTGCCGCGCAGCGAGTGGGACGTGCGCGACGGCGAGATCCATGGCAAGGCAGTGCTCACGCGACTGCGCAGCGAACTCGATCGCCTGCTCGTGCGCGAGAACGGCTGTCGTTCGTGCGACCGCGTGGCGGCGTTTCGCGCGCTCGCCGAACCAATGACGCCGGAAAACGGCCTCTTGACGCAGACGCTCAAGGTGCGCCGCCACGTCGTGGGGCAGCGCTTCGCGAACGTCATCGCCGCGATGTTTCGCTGATCGCGCTCCGCTCGTTGGGTGCCCCGGCCGGCTCGGACGGCCCGTGTGCCCCGGGTACGCTGCCGAGTGGCAGGTTGCGCGGCAGGCCATCGGCCGCTGGCGGGCCGAGCAACTGCAGCAACGACGCCAACCAATCACCCGCACCGCGGCAGGCGGCCGCGGTGTCGAGACCTCGTGCGAGCAAGGTCGCGAGCGCACTGGCCAGAGCACAGCCGGTGCCGTGCACCGCGCCGATGTGCAAGCGCGGGCGGCGGAAGCGAACTTCACCGGTGCGTTCGTACAAAATGTCTTCGGCGAACGCGCCCGATCCGTGGCCGTCCTTCTGCAGCACGGCCGCACAACCAGCCGCGAGCGCCGAACGGGGTTCGCCGCCGTAGACCGCCATGGCTTCGGCGTGGTTGGGCGTCAACACCGTAGCCAGCGGCAGCAGGTGTTCGCGGTAGGCAGCGGCAACGGCGGCCGGGACCGTGTAGCCCCCCGCCGTCGCCGACAACACGGGGTCGACGACGATCGGCGCCCTTCCGAGCAGTGGCCGCAGGGCCGCGGCGACGAGCGAAACGGTCGGTGCCGCACCGAGCAGACCAATCTTGACCGCGTGCACGTCACCATCCGCCAACGCTGCGTCGAGCGCTTCGCGCCAGACCTCCGTCGGCAGAACATGGCAGCTGAGGAAGCCGCGGCGATTCTGCGCCGTCGTGGCAATCGCCACTGGCAGCGGCTGGGCACCGTGCACGGCGACCACCGTCGCATCCGCCGTGAGACCGGCACCGCCGCACGGATCGAGGCCGCCGAGCAGCAGCACCCGCCGCATCATTGCACCGCGATGCTGCGCGCGAGGAGAACCTTGCCGTCGAGGGAGACGACGAGGTCTTGCGTGCCGATTGGCTGCGTCGCTTCGATGCGCACCGTGATCTCGCGCGGCGTCGCGCGACCCACCACGAGCGAAGTGCCGCCCAGCGATGCCTGCAGGGCCCGCTCGACTGGGAAGACCCCGCGCAACGTCAGCCAAGTGCCGCGCTGCACGAATTCCGGCCTTGCCACCATGGTCGCCCGACCGAGCACGGCATCGCGCGTCAGTTGCACGTCGGCCGCGGTCAGGACGCCATCGCCATCGCTGTCGACGGCGCGATCCTGAGTCCCGATGTGGGCGAGCTGCAGGCGCACGTCGAAGACGGTGCGCTCCGCGTCGCCGTCGGCATCCCCGGGCAGGGCACCAAGGACCAGCACGGGCCCCTCGATCCGCCCGTCGGCCAAGACGCGCACGGATGGACCAGCACCAGCCCCCGGCACGATCAGCGTCCACGCAGTTGCATCCACCACGGCACACGCCACCTCGATCGAATCACCGCTCGCGGATCCGCGCAGTTCGCCGCGGATGCGCAGGTTCGCGCTCGCCATCGGCGCCAACAGGAAGTTGGACAGCGGCACGTCGATCTCGACGTCATCGGATGTCACCGGCAGCGGCCCCGCCACCAGCGTCGCGGCACCGGTCGAGGCACCCGGTGCTCCGGCGACTGGCTGTGCCTCTTCGCGATACGCCCTCAGCGACGACACATGCTGCGGTGCCGACCCACTGCCCGCCACGAGCACGCGAACCGACTCGATGACGAGCTCGCGGTCGGTGCGGTTCTTCAGGGTCATGGCCAAGACTTCGTGGTCGCCATCGTCGACGAACGCCAGCGACGAGCTGGTTGCGAGAGCTTGGGCTTCGAGGCCATCCCCGACATCGCGAATTACGTCGAGCTTCAGCACGACACCATCCTCCACCCCGCGCAGTTGGCTCTGGAACGCCGGTGGACCAATGGGGAAGTCGCTCGAGAACGACCAGCCGCCGACCACGGCAAGACCGCTGCTGATGAGGGTGACACAGCTGAGCGCCTCCGGCCCCACGCCGCCAAAGTAGGTCGAGTACTCCAGAGTGTCGCCTCCGTTGGTGAAGTAGGTGACGAACGCGTCGATGTTGCCGCCGCCAAACTGGCTCTGGGCCGCGTCGGCCGTCACGCGGAACCCGACCCCCGCCTCGCCGACGACGAGCACCTTGTCCCCCGCAACGTCGATCCCGCGCACCTTGTCCTCCCCGACACCGCCGAGGAACGTAGAGAACGGCATAGACTGCCCCGTGGCACTGAGCTTGGCGACGACGCCATCGATGGCTCCCCCAAAGACGCGCTGCGGTGCGAGCGGCGACGCCGGAAAGTTCGGCGACGACGTGAAGCCGCCGATCCAGATTCCGTTCGCCGCGACTGCGACCGAAGTCAGCGCATCCGTGTCGATGCCGCCGACGTAGGTAGCAAACTGCGTGATGCCAGTCGGCGACAGACGTATGACCACACCGTCGATGCCCCCGTTCGACTGGCCGCTGAACACGTTGGGGGTCGTTGGGAACAAGGTGCCAATGGACCAGCCGACTGCCACGGCATCGCCGGTCGCGGGATCGAGGTCGACCGCGAGCAACTGTTCGCCAAAAAGGCTGCCAACGTATCTCGAGAAAACGTAACTTTGGAAGTTGGCGGCGAGGCGTGTCACGAAGCCATTGCTCTGGGCTGCAGGGAACGCACCGAACGTGCCCTGCCAAAACGGGAGAGGTGGGAGGTTCGTGACGGTCGTGAAGATGGGGAAGTCGTTCGACGACGTCCAGCCGGCCACGACCGTGTCGCCCTGGGGGCCGAGAACAACAGACTCAGCGACATCGTCGTAGACACCACCGAGATACGTGGCCGCTTCGAGGGCGTTGCCGAGCGGAGTGAAGCGCACGACAAAGCCGTCGCCGACGTCGAGGAACGGGCTCGAGCCAGAGTAGAGGGGCCGCACGACGCCGGGCGTGACCGGAAAGTCGGTCGATCGCGTGAAGCCAACCACGGTCGCTGCACCGTTCTCCGCGACGTCGAGACCACGAACCTCCTCGCCGAGCGCACC
>JBDSBS010000870.1:0-3465 GCA_039921435.1 Planctomycetota bacterium
ACGAACTCTGCGCCAAGGAGGCACCGACCAGCAGTGCGCCCACGCAGCCGGAAGTCAGCGTTCGCATCCGCGCATGCTATCAGCGGGGTGCACCCCTGGTGAACGGCGAGATGTTCTGCGCCACGACCGGGGCAACGAGCCCAGCGGTCAACAGCAACGCGAAGGGGATTCTCTTCGACCGCGAAAGGTTCATCGGGAGGTCTCGAGCGAGGTGTATGGGGATGAGAACGAGGTAGCGGTGTGGTCGGCGCCGCCGCCGCCACAGGCGGACGCCGCCTGAAAGAAGACCCCGCTCTGCCAACGCATCGTGACCCGGCGGCGGCGGCCCCAGGTCTCATTGCCGGCTGGCTTCGAAATGCCTTGCTCGGCGCTCCAGGCGCCGGCGCAGCCACGACCCGAACGTTACGCTCGGCAAGCCAGTGGTCGAGGGCACTCGGATCACCGTCGAGTTCCTGTTGGAGAAGCTCGGTGCGGGCGAGTCCATCGAAGATCTCTTGCTGGCCCATCCGCGACTGACGGAGGCTGGTATCCGAGCGGCGCTGCGCCACGCAGCCGCCGTGATGCGCTGCGATGTCGTTCGTCCGTCCGGGGACCATGCGACGTGAAGTGGGTTGCCGACGAGAACGTGAATCAACAAGTCGTCGCGCGGTTCCGTCAATTGGGACATGCGTATGGAGCGTGGCTGAGCAAGCGCCAGGACTGCTTGACGACGAGGTCCTCGAGCAGGCGCAAGCGACCCAAGCCGTCGTGATCACAAGCGAAAAGGACTTCGGCGAGTTGGTGTTTCGCTTGCGCCGAACCTCGCATGGTGTGGTGTTGCTGCGGCTGCCGGGCCTCCGCCCAATCGAACGCGCCGACCGGGTCGGCACGGCACTGGGAGACATCGCCGATCAACTCGTCGGCAGCTTCACGGTCGTCGATCCGACCGGAGTGCGCATCCGAAGCACATGACCGAAGCACGCGTGCACGTCGGCGAAGCCGAGTAGCGCGACAAGGTGCTACGCTCAACGATGCGCGAGCACGACCGATCCCAGTGCGAACGTCCGCTCGTCGTTCCCTTTGCGCACCACTAGCTCGACGTCCACGCGTTGCTCGGCGGTGAGATCCCCGGGCAGCGCGAGCCTGAGCCCGATGGCCTGCGGATCCGCGCCAGGAAACATCAGCACCGGCTCGTCCGACCAGGTGCGCTCTCCGCACCGCGCGCGCAGCTGCAGTTCCAGCTGAGCCGCCGAACGCACGAGCATGTGCACGGGCAGCCGCGAACCCGTGAACGGCCGCGTGCGGGCGACGCACGCGTAGCCGAACGTGGTGCCGGGCCACGGCTCCTGCGGCCACTGCGGATCCAGCGTAAACGGTGCCAGCGCCCCGTCGTCCCACTGCACGGTGAACGCCTGCTCGAGCCCCTGCTTGTTTGCCGCCGCCGCCGCCATCTCGCGCAGCACGTCGCGCCATTCCTGCGTGCTCGACACCGCACCGCGCAGGTTCGCGCCAGGCGGTGCAAACTCCTGCATGAAGCGAAACTCGGTGAAGCTGTTCAAGAACGCGAAGGCACCATCGTAGACCCCCGGTGCATCGAGCACGCGAATCGGTGCCTGCGTGCGCAGCGCCACCTGGCCGATGTCGTGCTCCATGCGCTGGTAGACGGCCGCGGCGCGCAACCACGACCGACGGTTGCCGTCGAGCACGATCGCGTGCGCGAGCACGAGCACGGCGAGGGCAGGGCCGCGTGCCCGTCGTGGCAGAGAGGCGATACCGAGCGCGAGCATCACGGTGAGTCCAAGTGCCGGCTCGTAGCTGTAGCGCACGTTCTCGAGCGTATTGAGGTCGAGCCGTTCGAGGCCGATGCCGGCCAGGTAGCCTTGCAGCAACAGCAGAGCGCCGATCGCGAGCGCGCGCCGAGCGCCTGGGGCACGGCACGCCAGCAGAGCCGTGGCGAGCAGGGCCGTGTGCAGCACTACCAGCACAACCACCCACACACGCGGCGTGTAGTCGCCGTGCACGGGGGCCAGCAGCACCGAGATCCAGTCCGAACAGGGCTCCATCGTCACGCGCTGCAAATGCCAACCGTACTGTGTGCCAGAACCCCAGCTGCCGATGCGCGACGCGCGCCACCAGAGCCAGCCAGCAACGCCGAGCAGCATCGGCGCCACGGCGCTCAGCGCGGCCAGCGTCCGCCGCACAATGGCGAAACCTTCGGGCGCTCGCATCCAGCACAGCAAGGTTGCCAACGGCACCACGAAGACAGCGGATTCTTTGCTGCCGACAGCGAGCACGGCAAAGCAACCCGCGAGCCAAAGCCGCGCGCCCCGCCGCCACACGCCCTTCTGTACGAGAGCACCGTCGAGCACGAGCAAGGCCACACTCGACAAGAACGTCGACTGCACGGTCGTGCGCGCGGCGATCCAGTGAGTCGCTTCACTGTGGCCGGGCCAACCGACGAACAGCACTGCCGTCGCTAGCGCCGCAACGACGGACCCCGACCAACGCCGCACCAACACGAACCACACCATCGCCGTCCCGCAATGCATCGACGAGTTGACGACGTGGTAGCCAAACGCCTCGACACCGAACCACGGCTGTTCGAGCCAGAACAAGAGGTCGATGAACGGCCGGTAGAGCGCGGTCGTCGCTCCCGTCACCGCCTCGGGCAAGAACATGCTCTCGAACGTCCACACGCCGCGGTGGCGCAAGATCGCTCCGCCGACCATGTGCCGGTCGTCCGCGAGCAACCCCACGCGCAGCCATGTCCTCACATGCACCGCCATGTGCACGGCGGCCACCAACAACAGAACGAGCAGGGTTTGCATGGGTAGGGCTTGGTTACGGGTCCACGTCGAAGAAGCAAGTGTCGGGGCGCAACGCGGTGCTACCGCAACCGAAGCCATCCGCCCTTGCAACCGGACGTGCCGGTTC
Organism: Planctomycetota bacterium; assembly: GCA_039921435.1. Lineage (GTDB taxonomy): Bacteria > Planctomycetota > UBA1135 > UBA1135 > UBA2386 > DASVAL01. The sequence goes on from JBDSBS010000870.1 coordinate 2,914, forward strand.
TTGGGGACGGCAGGCCGGCGGGCGAGGTCGCGCAAGGCTTCGAGCAACACGCGGCTGGCGAAGCCGAACAGCCACTGCCGAAAGGTCGCGCGCAGAGGATCGTACGTGTGAATGTGAGCCCACGCCCGGCAAGCGACTTCTTGGACGAGGTCCTCGGGGCCCCGCATCGAGCGCAGCTCGGGCTTGACGCGCGAATTGGTCCAGGCCAGCAAAGCCGGTCCGGCCGCTTCGAACTCGCTCGCAAACCGGTCTGGCATTCGGCTGCTCATCTTGGCGGAAGCCTAAGTCCTAAACCCAAGGCAGAACTGGCGCTCGCGCTCGCGGGCCCGGCGCGCCCTGAGAAGAACGACCGGGTTGCCCGTGCCTGATCGAGCGAACGAGGGCCCAACGCAGGCGCAACCGAAACCGGCCTCGAACCGCGCAATGCCAACGACGCGAGAGCCGCGCCGGTCGCCGAGACCGTCTCACCCCCGGGCCGTCGGCACGAAGCGCGCCGTGGCGATGTTGGCCGTTCGGGAAACATGCCGAGCAACAAATAGTGACTGGACGTGG
>JBDSBS010000871.1:0-5684 GCA_039921435.1 Planctomycetota bacterium
GGTATGGGCCGAGATGCTCTCCAACTACGCGCAGGGCTTGCCGGCTCCTGGTGCGGGCGGGCTCGACCATGACCCCAGTTGGGGGCGCACGTACTACGGCGGCGCCACGTTCTGTCTGCTCGCCGACGTCGAGATCCGCCGCCGCACCGACAACCGGAAGTCGCTGCAGGATGTCATGCGCGCAGTGCTCGAAAGCCACGGCAACATCACACGCATGGGGCAGATCGAACCGATCCTGCAGACTGGGGACCAGGCGACGGGCACGCGCGTGCTCACCGAGCTGTATGCGAACATGCGCGACCAACCGCAGCCGCGCGAGATCGACTCGCTGTGGCAATCACTCGGCGTGCGACTCGAGAACGGGCGCGCCGTGTTCGACGACGAGGCGCCGCTGGCCTTCGTGCGCCGCGCGCTCATCCTCGGCAACCGCTGAAGGGATGGCGCTGAAGGGATGGCGCTGAAGGGATGGCGCCAAAGGGCGCGGCTCAGGTGCCAGGTCGCTCGGTGACCGCGCGCGCCACTGACGGCGGCAGCGGCACCTTGCGACCACCGGTCGCTTCGCCTGCCAGCAGCGCCTGCACATCTGGATACGCGTAGACGACCTGTGCCTTGTCCTTCGGCAGGCCACCGGTGTCCGCGGACGGCCCATAGGTACTGTGCAAACTGCGACCGGACATGCGCAGCATGGCCGTCTGCTGGCCGCGGTGATGCGCCGTGTGCGCCACGCGCCGCACCAGGATCCAAGTGCGTGGCCGCCGCGTCTCGAAGAACGCGACCTCCGCCTCCCACCACGCATCGTCCTTGCTCGCCAACGCCGCGCGCCGATGTTCGGTGGCTGCCGCGTAGTACCGCAAGAACCCGAGCCGCGACAGCTCGGCCGGCAACACTTCGCCCGGCGCGGCGATGCCAAACATCGACACGAACCAGCCGTTCTCGCTCTGGCACTGATGGATCATCTGCTCGCGCATCGTGCGACCGCGCGGATCGCCCCGGCGAGGTCGCACGTCGAGATCGTCGTCCACGGCCATCGACCAGACGGACAACACCTTGAGCATCTCGGTTGCGTAGGTGTCGACGAGGAAGGTGTAGCGGCTCGTCATGCGGGCATCGTCGATCCCGATGCTCGCGCGAGCAACACCAACGCCAATTCTCGCGCCCGACACCGTGCCGTGCCGACGGCTTCGCAGCGCGCGGTCAGAGCCCCGTTCGCTGCCGCACGTCGCCGTCCTGCGCGAACGCGATGAGACCGCGCCCGGGCGAGAACCAGAAGTCGTAGTCGCGTTGCCCCGTGCCGAGGTCGGCGCGGTTCCACGCCAACGAGATGTTCACGCGCAGCGCGATCTGCCCCCCGGCGACGTCGACCGCGAACGGTTCGTATTGGCGCGTGCCGAAGTCCCCGACCTGCTCGCCGCGCACGTTGCCCGGGCTCGTGTTGCCCACCTGGAGGGGGCGGTAAGGCAACCGCAGCGTCGCCGGCAAGTCCAGCTGCAGCGCTGCAGGCTCGATGCGCACGGGTTCGCCGGGTGGGGCTAGTTATTGGAGAGCGCTCAGGGTCGAGGGCAGCGCGACCGACACGTCGAGGATGCGCAGTTCGACGGCTTCCTGCAGCGCTCCAGATGGAACGACGAGCCGCAGCCCCGCCTGGCTGCCGGTCGTCACCGCGACTTCGCCACCGGTCGGGCCGATGGTGGCAGCTGCGAGCACGGTGGCCGAAGACGACGACTTCGATCTGGCGCAGGCGGCGAGGAACAGGGGGCCTGCCAAGAAGACGATTGACAGGACAAGGCTGCGCCAGGGCGAGCACGGCTGGTGGCTGAGTCGCATGCTGGCAGCAGTAGTTAACCGGACCAGCGCGCGTAACTGCGGTCCCGCCCGCGCAATTCCCGCGGCAGCTCGAGTGTTCCCTCAGGACGCGCCGTAATCACCGCGTCGGACTTCACCGCGCGGGACCCCGGGCCTACCTTCTTCACCCCCATGACGCCCGCCGCCTCCGACCCCGTCCGACTCCGCGATGCGAGCCAGAAGGCTCTGGCCGGCGGCACGCTGACCGCTGACGAAGCTCTGCTGCTCTACCGCGGCCTCGACCAACCTTCCCTCGGCCTGCTCGCCAACGACGTGCGCCTGCGGCTCAACCCACCTCACGCCGACGGCAAAGTGCGCGTCACCTACATCGTCGATCGCAACCTCAATCCGACCAACGTCTGCGTCACCGACTGCGGCTTCTGCGCGTTCTACCGCTCGCCCGACGCCGCCGACGCCTACGTGCTGACGCGCGAGGTCATCTACCAGAAGGTCGACGACCTGCTCGCCCACGGCGGCATCCAGCTGCTGCTGCAAGGTGGCCATCACCCGCGCCTCAAGACCGAGTGGTTCGCCGATCTGTTCCGCGACCTCAAGCAGCGCTACCCACAAGTGTGGATCCACGGCATGAGCCCGCCCGAGATCACGCACCTGAGCAAGCTCGAGAAGCGTCCCGTGCACGAGATCCTCGTCGACCTCAAGGCAGCGGGCCTCGACTCGATTCCCGGCGGCGGCGCCGAGATCCTCGTCGAACGCGTGCGCAGGATCATCGCGCCCAAGAAGGCGACCACGCAGGAATGGCTCGAGGTCTACCGCCAGTGGGCCGCACTGGGCGGCAAGGGAACGGCGACCATGATGTTCGGTCACGTCGAGACCGACGCCGAACGCATCGAGCACATGACGCGCATCCGCGAGCTGCAGGCCGAGACCGGCGTGTTCACGGCGTTCATTCCGTGGACCTACCAGCCCGACCACACGCCGCTCGGCACCGCACTGCTGACCGAGCGGGGTGGCAAGAAGGCGACCGTCGCCGAGTACTTGCGCACGCTCGCCACAGCGCGCCTCTACCTGCAGAACGTGCAGCACCTGCAATCGAGCTTCGTCACGCAGGGCATGAAGGTCTGCCAGATCGGGCTCGGCATGGGTGCCGACGACTTCGGGTCAGCGATGCTCGAAGAGAACGTCGTCAGCTCGGCCGGTTGCACGCACCCGACGTCGATCCCCGAGATCGAGCGCCACATCAAGGATGCCGGCTACGTGCCGCAGCGGCGCAACATGATGTACGAACCCGTCGAGACGCCAGCGACCGATCGCTTCGGCAAGCCCGCCGACCAGAAGAAGGCCGTGGTGTCGCAGGTCGAGGCGTGAGCGATCGACTGCGGGTCGCGCTGGCGCAGCAAGCGCCGTGTTGGCTCGATCGCGACCGCACGCTCGCGAAGGTGCTCGACCAAGTCGCGAAGGCCGCGAATGGTGGCGCGCAGCTCGTCGCGTTCGGCGAAGCGTTCGTGCCGGGCTACCCGTTCTGGGTCGAACACACAGACGGCGCGCGGTTCGAGAGTCAGCTGCAGAAGGAACTCTACGCGCACTACCTCGACCAAGGCGTCGACCTGGCCGTTCACCTGGCGCCACTGCAGCAGCTCGCGCGCGAGCGCGGCATCCACATCGTGCTCGGCTGCATGGAACGCGCCGCGGACCGCGGCAGGCACTCGCTCTACTGTTCGCTCGTGCACATCGATCGCGAGGGCACGCTGCTGCCGACGCATCGCAAGCTCGTGCCGACGCACGAAGAGCGGCTCGTCTGGGCGCCGGGCGACGGCCACGGCCTGCGCTGCCACAGCGTGGGTGCGTTCACGGTCGGCGGCCTCGTGTGCTGGGAGAACTGGATGACGCTGCCGCGCGCGGTGCTGCACGCCGAAGGCGAAGACCTGCACATTGCGCTGTGGCCCGGCAACCAGCGCAACACCGAAGACCTCACGCGCTTCCTCGCTCGCGAAGGGCGCAGCTATGCCATGTCGGTGTGTGGCATCATGCGGCGCGAAGACGTGCCCGAGCACGTTCCGCATGCCGCCGAACTGCGCGCCGCGCTGCCAGCGATGTCCGCCAACGGCGGTTCGTGCATCGCAGGCCCCGATGGACAATGGATCGTGGCACCGGTCGTCGGCAAGGAGCAGCTCGTCATCGCCGAGCTCGACCACGCGTTCGTGCGGCGCGAACGGCAGAACTTCGACCCGGCTGGGCACTATGCGCGACCCGACGTGTTGCGCTTGGAGTTGGATCGCACCAGACAGCGAACGCTGCGCACGCGCGAGGTGTGAGCCGCGCACGTCGCGAGTGTCAGCGCGACACGAGCTTGTGCAGCATCGCCAACGCCGTCTTGGCGTTCTGCACGCGCACCTTCTTCCAACCCGGCCCAGCCTCACCCTTCCAGATGTCGACGAGGTAGGCGCCTTCGGGTCGCGGCTGAGTGTGGGCCGCAGTCGCACGCTGCCACGCATCGGCGAACTGGCGCATCGTCGGCACCTTGCCAGCGGTCCAGAAGTCGCGCAGTACGAGCCGCGCGATCATGCCGGTGCGAAACGCACCGCCGGTCAGGCGCGCCATGGTCGCGAGGAAGCGCGGGTTGTGCTTCTCGTACTGGTTGTAGAAGAGGCGGGTGCGGCCGCTCAGACGTTCGGGCAGCGGTCCGCCAGCGACCACGCTGCGCGCGTAGATCGTCGGCCCCGATCGCCGACCCCGAATCGCAAACGCCAGGATGCGAGCGAGCACGACGTCCTTGCGATCGCGGTCGCCCGTGCGTCGTAGACTGCCATCGCGACCCTGCACATGGATGTAGAGCGGCAGTTCGTGCGCCTGGCAAAACGTGCACATCTCGGCCAAGTTGAGGTACTGGACCAACTGCTCGAGTCGCTTCTGTTCGCGTCGGCCGGTGCTGGCGATCGGGGGCTTCACGGCCGACGAGCCTAGCCCAGCGTGCTACAGCGAAGCCAGCACGTGACGCCGGCCTTGCCGTTGGGCTCTGCGAACCGTTCGGGTTAGCCTGCGCGCCATGGATAGCAAAGCCCCCCGCACCTGGTCGCTCGTTCTCGTGCCCGCAGTCGTCTCCCTGATCGTCACGATACTCCGACTGGTCGGCGAGCTGCAGGGATGGAACGACCAGTTCTTCAGCAACGTCGCACCAGGCGGTGAGCACAAGCCAGGCTTCGTCGGCATTTCGTGGCTGATCCCAATCTTCGGCTTCTGGTTCGGCTTCAAGCTGCGCCGAAGCACCGGACAACCGCCGCACGCCGGCAAGTCGGCGCTGCGCTTCCTGATCGGCGCGGCGATCGTGATCGGTGGGTTCTTCGGCCTCGCGGCAGCTGGCCTCATCGTGGTGCCGAACGCAGATGCCCCCGGTGAACCAAAGGGACTCGAGTACGCCCTCGGACTCCTCGTGCTTGCCGCGATCGTCATGATCACCGCTTGGCCGCGATTGGCGTGCGTGCTCGTGCTGTACGCGCTGCTGGCCCGCATCCCGGTTGTCGCCGTAACGTACTTCGCGCTGCAGAAGGGCTGGGACAGCCACTACACCAAGCTGCCGGTCGGCACGACTCTGCCGCTCGGCGTCGACCGCTTCACGTTCCTCGCTATGCCGCAGATGACCGTGTGGATCGTCGCCACAGTGATGCTCGGCGGGCTGTTCGGGTGCCTCGGCGCGGTGCTCGCCGGACGTGGCCCCAAGTGAGGGAACTCGTCGCAGCACTGCGGTCTTGGCGGCGGACCGGCATGGCGCCCACCGAGCCGGACTGCAGCAACAGGTCGTTCAAGCTCCACCCGCCCCGCGCACCATCGCCCCGAGCTGCTGCACCGTCTTCCAGTTGCGCATCGTCACTGTCGAACCAATCGCA
>JBDSBS010000872.1:0-3677 GCA_039921435.1 Planctomycetota bacterium
GCGGGCACGACGTCGAAGTCCGCCGGAATCGGCCACGCGCGACTGCCCAGCAAGGCAACGACACCGCGCATGTTGATGCGGATGTCGGCGCGCCCCTCGATCACGGGTAGGCCGCGAAAGAACTGATCGAACGTGAGCGACCACGTGCGCCCCATGCGGGCACCGATCACTTCGCGGAAGTCGGAGGTGCCCAGGCCGAGCATGTCAGCGTGTGCAGTCAGCAACAGCAGTGCTTGCCGGCGCGCCTCTTCGAGCGTGTTCTGGCGCCAATCGGCGAGCGGCAGACCGGTGCCGTACACGGCGCTCGGCGTGCCCGTGGCCGGGTGCCATTGGCTGATCCACTGTCCGCCGGTGGCGCGGACAAACGCCGCGACGGCCGCTTTGGGCGACGGCTCGTTCTGGTTGGCGGCTGGCTCCTGGGCGTGGGACGAGATAGCGAGCACAAGGCTCGCACCGAAGGCGATCATTCGCATGAGACGTATGGACCCTGGCGGGGTGGCGCAGTGGCGACCGATTGCGCAATCGACGCTCGAGGAGAAAACAGCAGCGTCACGGCAAGCGCCGGGACGTGTCGGGCGGGGCAGGCAGGCACCGCAGTATCGCGGTGATGCGGGCTCCGTCAACCGGCGGGGTGGCCCGCGGGCGTGGCCGAGCGGATTTTCCTGCACCTGCCAGCGCCGGTGGCGGATTGTGGTGGCCGTGACCCGGATCATCGAGGAATACGGTGTCGTGCACCTCGTGCGGCAGCACCAGGGTGAAGTCTGGCGCTACCTGCGCTTTCTGGGCGCTTCTGCGGAACTGGCCGACGACCTCACGCAGGAGACGTTCCTGCAGCTGCTGCGCGCGCCCCTCGAACAGCGCTCCGCTGTGGCCACCGCTGCATGGTTGCGCACAGTCGCGCGCAACCACTACGTGAGGTCGTTTCGTCGGCCGCCGTTCCAACTGACCGAAGTCGACACGATCGAGGCTGTCTGGACCGGGTTCGCGCCCGAGGGTGGTGGCGAGCAGCGGCTCGAACGCCTGCGCGCGTGCCTACAACGGCTCGATGGGCGAGCTCGCGAAGTGGTGCGTTTGCACTACGAGGAGCGGCGTTCGCGGCGCGACATCGGCGGGCGCCTCGGCATCGGCGAAGACGGTGTCAAGTCGCTGCTGCGCCGCGCGCGAGCCGTGTTGCGCGCTTGCATGGAATCATCGCGGGAGGACACGTGAACGATCGACGCACCGAGGACTGGGAAGACCGTTTCGTCGACGCGGCGCTGCAAGAACTGCACGGCAGCAAGCCGCCCGATTTGTCGGCGCGGGTCGTGTTGGCGATGCAGTCGACCCAGCACTCGAGTGCGGGCGCGACCAATGGTGATCTGCCAACCCTGCTCCCGAAGCGTCGGCACAAGGGCTCCACGCTGCCGTGGCTCGCGCTGGTTGCCGCAGCTATGCTCTTGGTCGGCACGCTGGTCGTCACCTGGCTGCAGCGACCGGCGACTTGGAGGGAGCAGGTCGTCGTGCAACTCGAAGTGCACGTGTTCGAGGGCGAGCTCGAGAGCGTGCAATTCGCTCGCCGTGAACATCAGCGGGGGGATCGCCAAGCCGTTGATCCGACCACTGGTGCGCTGACAACTAGCGAGCTGACCACTGGTGAGCTGGCAACTGGTGAACCGGCCACTGGTGAGCTGGCAACTGGCGCGTTCGGTGTCGGCCTGCCGAGGGTCGAGCGACACACAGCCGGTGCGAGTGCGACGTTTCGCGCGCGTCCTGGCAATCGTTTGCGCACCGCGTCGTCGTGCACGGCGCAGATCGGTCCGTTCGGCGTGCTCGCCGCGGGACCTGACACGGACTTGGAGGTTCATTCGATGGAACTGACTTGGAAGCATGGTGTCGTTGCCGCGTCGACGTTGACGCTCGCGGTGGTCGCCGGAACGGCGACCTGGTACACGCTCTCGCACACCGAGACGGCGTCCGCAGGCGAGATGCTGCGCCTGGAGGCCGACTCCGACGGCGCGCGAGGTGCGGCGGCCCTCGCCGCCGAGAACGCTCGCTTGCGCCAGCGCGTGCAGGAACTGCAGCAGCACAACGAGACGATGGAGGCGCAGGCGTCGCGCACACCGGCACCGATGCGGCCCCCCGAAGCAACGTCGCCGCCAACACCGGCGGAACCTGCGGTTGCGCCGCCGAAGACGGCGGCGTTCACCGACCCGAAGTTCGATGAAGCACTCGCCAGTGTCGACTGGAGCGTGATCGGCAACGTGACCAACGAGATGGGGCCCAAGTTAGCCGAGCTCGTCGCAGCGATGACCAAGGACGGCGCCGAGATGCCGATGGACCTGGCGCTGAAGGTCGGTGAACTCAACGCCCAACTCGTCAAGCAACTGATGGGCATGCCGGAGCCAGGGTTGCCAGGCTTCGGTCCGAACGGCACCTACACGCATCCGCTCATGGTCGCCAACAGCTTGGCCAGCACGCTCGAGGCGGCCGGGCAGCCGCTGAGCGACGACCAGCGCGCGACGATCGGCGGGCTCGTGCGCTCGTTCTCGGCCGAGAACCAGGCCATTGTCGATGGGTCTCGCGAGTTCGAGCTCGAGCAACTGCTCGCCGAGACGGAGATGAAGGACCGCTTCTATCGCGAGGTCGACACGCTGCTGGCGCCGGGGCAGCACGGGACTGCCTTCCCCGAGGGGGCCGGCGACCACGAGGGCAGCAGCTTGTTCGGCACGGGCACGCTGACGAGGCCGTATGGCAGTCCGATTCTCGCGCACGATGCGGCCGAGTTCGCGCGCATTGCGAGCAATCGTCTCAGCGAGCACATCGGCTTCGATGAGGCGACAGCGGCCAAGGTGCGCGCCGTGTTGGAGCGCGCGGTCGCGGCGCCCGAACTCTGGCAGCATCCGACCGAACCGGTCGAGACCTCGGCGCTGCACATGCTGCGCAGCGGCCGCACGACGACCGCATTGCGGCGGCAGCTCGAGTGGATGCGCGAGATCCAGCGCCAGGTGCCGCTGACGCCAGAGCAGCGCAAGAAGCTTGCGGCGATGAAGCAGGTGCTCGTGCCACTGCCGCGCTGATCGTCGCGCCACCACAACGCGGTATTGCGATCGGTTCACGGTGAGATCGGTCGCGACGACCCTGTCACGCGCTCGCCGATGCCCCTGCGGGGAACTGGGCATGACACCGAAGCGGCGCCGCGACTGACGCAGTAGCGGCGGAGTCGGTAACCCCGGCTCCGGGCCAACGGCTTCCTCGCGACTTGTCAGGGCCTCATCCGATGACTACTGTAGTCACGTGAAGACGACCGCGATTGCCAATCTCAAGGCCAAGCTGAGTCATTACCTGCGACTCGTGAAGACGGGCGAGGAGATTCTGATCACGGAGCGTGACGTGCCGGTAGCCAAGATCGTGCCCGTCACCGATATCGGCTCCGAACTCAAGTCGCTTCGCGATTTGGAACGGCAGGGACTGTTGCGCCTCGGGTCGGGCCGCCTGCCGAAGAACTTCTGGAAACTGCCGCGCGGCAAGGATCCCAAGGGTTCCGTACGGAGCGCTGCGCGGGAGGAGCGCGACCGCGGATGGTGAAGTTCTGGGACACGTCTGCGGTCATTCCGTTGACGATCCTGGAGCCTGGCACGGCCATGGTCCGTGCGATCGTCGACGAGGATGCCAGCGTCGCCGTTTGGTGGGCAACGCGT
>JBDSBS010000873.1:0-3407 GCA_039921435.1 Planctomycetota bacterium
CTTGGCGAGCGCATCGGCTGTCTCGCGGTAGAGGATGTCCTTCTCGGGCGGCCGCACCTTGCCGGTCTTGAACACGTCGCCGAGCGCTTTCGCGATCTTCTCTGCGTCCTTCGGGTTGATCTTGTCCGGCTCCTTGCCGAGCTTCTGGATCAGAGTGATGGCTCGGAAGTCGTCCTTCATGTCGCGGTCCGACACGATCGACTTCAGTTCCTTGAGTTGGTTGCCAAGATCCGGATCGGGTGCTGGTTCCGGAGTTTGCGCGAGCGCGGAGCCCGCGGTGAGCAGGGCGCCCCAGAGGCTGAGAACAGTGAGGGTGGAGACCATGGCACGATCGTAGCGTGCGGGGTCGCCACTTGCCGGCTCTCGGTCGACCTCGGCGCCCTCGGTGTGGGGTGACAGTGGGGTTGGGGCGCTCGCGAACGGAAACCACCAGGCGGAATGGACAGCGGAATGGACTCGCTGGGCTGGTTCCGGTACCACTCTCGCCCCCGTTCATGCCCTCTGCGACCGTACTCATCACAGGTGGAGCTGGTTTCATCGGTTCGCACCTAGGCCATCGCCTGCTGCAGGCCGGTGTGCGCGTGCGCGTGCTCGACAACCTCGACCCGTTCTACGACGTCGGCATCAAGCGGCGGAATCTCGAGGAACTGGCGGCGGCGGCCCGCGAGCGCGGTGGCGATCGATTCGAGTTCCTCGAAGGCGACATCCGCGATCCGCAGACCTGCCGCGGCGCTGTGCGCGACGTCGACACCGTGGTGCACCTGGCGGCTCTCGCCGGCGTGCGGTCGTCGATCCAGGACCCCGTGCGCTACATGGACGTCAACGTCGTGGGCACGCAGAACCTGCTGCAGCAGATCGAGCGGCGCGAGACAGCGTTCGTGTTCGGCAGCAGTTCGTCAGTCTACGGCGGCAATCGCAAGGTGCCGTTCGCCGAAACCGATCCGGTCGACCATCCGGTGTCGCCCTACGCGGCCAGCAAGAAGGCCGGCGAAGTGGTGTGCCACGCCTGGCACCACCTGCGCGGCAACCCGGTCACCTGCTTGCGCTTCTTCACCGTCTATGGGCCGCGCCAGCGACCGGAGATGGCGATCCACCAGTTTGCTCGGCACATCACGAACGGCACCGAGATCCCGTTCTTCGGCGATGGCAGCTCAAAGCGCGACTACACCTACGTCGACGACATCGTGGCCGGTGTCGAAGCCGCGATGCAGCGTCAGAAGCCGTGGGCTTGCTACAACCTCGGCGGCGCGGCGGTGACATCGCTCGCCGAACTCGTGCAGCACATCGAGCGCGCGCTGGGCCGGCCGGCCAAGAAGAAGCAACTGCCGGACCAGCCCGGCGACGTGCCCGTGACATTCGCCGACGTGAGCCTGGCTGAACGCGAGCTCGGCTACCGCTGCTCGGTGCCGTTGGCGGCGGGTATCCAGAAGTTCTGCGCGTGGTATGTGCGCGAGAAGGCCAGTGGGAGGGTTGCGTGAGCGACAAGAGCAGCGAGAAGACCAGCGACAAGAGCAGCGAGAAGACCAGCGAAAGGATACTGGTCACCGGCGGTGCTGGTTTCATCGGCTCGCACGTCTGCGAGCAACTGCGGCGGCAAGGCCGTGCCGTCCGTGTGCTCGACGACCTGAGCACGGGTTTCGCCGCGAACCTGGAGGGCATGAACGTCGAGCGCGTGCAGGGTTCCGTCGCCGACGAGGCCGCAGTGCAGGCCGCGATGAAGGGCGTCACAAAGGTTGTGCATCTCGCCGCGCTGCCGTCGGTGTTGCGTTCGGTCGAGGCACCGCTCGAGACGCACGACGCCTGCGCGACGGGCACGGTGAACGTGTTGCGCGCGGCACAACAAGCAGGGGCGCGCGTCGTCTACGCCGGCAGCAGCTCGGCCTACGGCGACCAGGAAGAGCTGCACAAGCACGAGAACCTGCGCGAGGATCCGCTGTCGCCGTACGCAGCCGCCAAGCTCGCTGGCGAGCTCTACTGCCGTTCGTTCGCGCGCGTCTACGGACTACCCGTCGTCGTCACGCGCTTCTTCAACGTGTTTGGTCCGCGCCAGACCGCTGACAGCGCCTACTCGGGCGTGGTCGCGGCCTTCTGCCGCGCGCTGCTGCTCGGCAAGGCGCCGCGCATCGACGGCGATGGCCAGCAGTCGCGCGACTTCACCTACGTCGAAGACGTGGTTGCGGGCGTGCTGCAGTGCCTCGACGGCACCAGCACCGGGTGCGAGACCGTCAATCTCGCCTACGGCCAGGCCTCGACCGTGCGGCAACTGTACGACCAGCTCGGTGCCACCGCGAAAGCGCGTCTCGGCCTGAGCCATGTGCCAGAACCCATCGCTGCACCACCTCGCAAGGGCGACGTGCGGCATTCTCTCGCCGACGTATCGCGGGCAAAACGGCTGTTCGGCTTCGCTCCGCGCATCGGTTTCGCCGAAGGTCTCGTTCGAACTTTTGATTGGTACCGGAGCCAAGCCGGTCGGAGTCTCTCATGAAAGGTGTCGTTCTCGCCGGCGGCCTCGGTAGCCGCCTCTATCCGCTGACGAAGATCACCAACAAGCACCTGTTGCCTGTCTTCGACAAGCCGATGATCTACTACCCAATCCAGTGTCTCGTGAACGCTGGCATCACGGACATCCTGATCGTCACGGGCGGCAATTCGGCGGGGCACTTCCTGCAGCTGCTGCGCAACGGTTCCGACTTCGGTCTGCGCCGGATCAGCTACGCCTACCAGGAGGGCGAAGGCGGCATCGCCGATGCGCTCAAGCTCGCCGAAGCCTTCGCTGAAGGCCAGGGCGTCTGTGTCGTGCTCGGCGACAACATCATCGAAGGCAACATCAAGAAGGCCGTCGACGACTTCAAGGCGCAGGGCGGCGGCGCCAAGATCATGCTCAAGGAAGTGCACGATCCAGAGCGCTTCGGCGTCGCGACGATCAAGGACGGCAAGGTGCTCAAGATCGTCGAGAAGCCGAAGGAGCCCGAGACGAACCTGGCGGTGATCGGCATCTACCTTTACGACCCGGCGGTGTTCGACATCTGCCGCACGCTCAAGCCCTCGAACCGCGGTGAACTCGAGATCACCGACGTCAACAACGAGTACATCCGCCGCGGCAACCTGACGTGCGACGTGCTCAAGGGTTGGTGGACGGACGCTGGCACGTTCGAGTCGCTGTACCGTTCGGCGACGTTGATCCGTGAGAACGGCGCCAACCGCATGGACGTCTGAGGCGAGCGAGTCCACCATGAGGCCAACCGACATCCTCGTCACCGGGGCCCTGGGCCAACTCGGCCGGGTCGTCGTGGCCCAAGCCAAGCAGCGCGGGCGCAGCGTCGTCGGCACAGACCTCGCCGAGATGCCGCTCGACAGCCGGGCCGCGATTGCACGGGTCATCGCCGAGAACAAGCCGCGCTGCGTCG
>JBDSBS010000874.1:0-3537 GCA_039921435.1 Planctomycetota bacterium
GAGGCGTTCAACATCGTGCTGTCGATGCCGCGTGGGACCGAACCGCTGGTCGTGCTGCGCGCCGCGCGCGAGTTTGCCAAGGTCGAGCTTGCTGACCATCGCTACGTCATGGTCCTTCACGATCATCAGGCCAACCCGCAGGTGCACGTGAGCGTCAAGGCGGAGTCCAAGCACGGTGTACGGCTGAATCCCCGCAAGGGCGATCTGCATCGCTGACGCGAGACGTTCGCCGAACGGCTGCGCGAGTGGGGCATCGACGCCGAAGCGAGCCGGCAAGCGGCAAGGGGGATCAGACCGCCTCGGCGCCTGGCACGCAGCGGCAGGTTCTAGGGGTGGTCAGAAGTTGACCCGGATCCCCGCCTTCAAGCCGCGGCCCGGCAACGGCGACAGGTCGCGCACCGTGGCGACGGTCGCTGCGCTGTAGGCGAGCTTGTCGCCGACGTTGGTGAGCTTGACGAACCAGAAGGCGTCGCTCGCACCGAGCGAGAAGCGCCGCGTCAGCGCCAGGTGGACCAGGCCGTAGCCGGCGGTCGGCGAATCGGTCGCAGGCACCCGGCTTTGCCGGGCCGCCGCCTCGAGCTCGATGCGACCGTTCCAGGGGCCGTAGCCAGCATCGAGATTCAGCCGCGCTCGCAGCGGGGGAAACCGTGGCAGCGGCTCACCCGAATCGAGGTTGGTGGCGCGCGTGTAGTCGATCTTGCCCGAGAGGTCGAGCGTCCAACCGCGCTCGACCAGCCGCCGCCTGCCTTCGATCTCGATCCCGCTCAAACGCGCCTTGACCGATCTGAAGACATATTCGTCGAAGGTTTCGAAACCACCGCTGCCGTCCGGCAGCGAGATCACTGCGCCGCTCGCCTCGAGGGCGATGAAGCGAGAGAAGCGTGCTTGAAAAACGCCCAGGCGCAGCGCATCGGCGCCGACCTTCCACCCCAGCGACAGATCGAGGTTGTGGCCGCGCTCGACACCGAGCTGAGGGTCGCCGCGCTCGTAGGTTCCGGTGGCGGCATGCACGCCGTTGGCATAGAGCTCGAACGAGGTCGGCGCGCGTTCGCTGGCGCTCAGCGTCGCCGCGAGGCTCCAGGCCGGATCGAGCTTGTAGACGTTGGCCAGCGACGCGCTGCGCGGCGAGAAGGTGCGGACGCCCGCCGGACCGAACTTCGGATTCATCGGATCGGCGTCGCCGGCCGATGCGACCCTCGCCCGCTCGACCCGCAAACCCGCCGTCAGTGTGCCCAGCGGCCACGTCGCCTCCTCGAGCACGAAGAGAGCCTGGCGCCTCGTCGTCGTGCTCGGCACGAAGGCCTCGTCGCCCAGCGCCGAGAAGTCGAAGTTCTCGAACTGGCCGCCGATCACGCCGCGAAACGGGCCGAGCGCGACGTGCTCGGCTTCGATGCGGACCTCGGTTCCGGAACTCCGGAAGGTGGTGCCGATCGCACCGCTGCCCTCGACTTCCTCGTGCCGGTAGCGCGTGTCGTTGAGCTGCAGTCTGAGCGCCTTGAACGGCCCGCCGAGATCGCGCATCTCGCCGGCCACGGCGACGTGCTCGCGCTTCATGCGGATGACCACGTCGGGCTCGGCGACGATGCCGTAGGTGCTGTCGTACGTGTCGACCGAGGCGCCGAGGTAGCCCGAAGCGGACGTCATCGAGCCGCCGAGGGCGCCGCCGCTCGTGCGCGAGGCCGAATTGCGGATGCGGTTCGTTCGGTCGAGCGCCACCCCGTCCTCGATCGGCGTGTAGCGCGGAACCGAAAGGTCGGAGGTGCGGCGTCCGAAGGCGTCGGCGTGTATCGCGAAACGGCCGTTGCCGGCCTCGACCAGCGCCGCGCCGCCGCGCTCGCGTTCCGCCCCGCCGAGGCGGACTTCGCCGGCCCCGGACACCCCTGCGAGGCTGTACTTGGGTATGCGGTTGTCGAGCGCGTTAACGACGCCGCCGATCGCGCTGCCCCCGTAGAGGAGCGCCCCCGGCCCGCGCAGCACTTCGACGCGCTCGATCACAAGCGGGTCGATCGGCACGGCGTGGTCGAAGCTCAGGCTCGACGCATCGAGCGACGCGCCGGCGTTGTTGATGATGCGGACACGGTCGCCGTCGAGGCCACGGATCACCGGCCGGTTGGCGTTGGGGCCGAAGTAGCTCGATGAAACACCCGGCAGGCCGTTGACGGTTTCGCCGAGCGAAGTGCCGCGCCGAAGGACCAACTCGTCGCCGCGCAGCACAGAAACCGGCGCCGCGATATCACCCGATCGCAGCGGATTCCCGGTGATGACGACGGGATCGAGCACGGTCGCGCGCCGGCTCGAAGCAGGCGATGCCGGAGGGGACGCAGGCTGAGCCTGCACGACGGGCGCAAACACGGCGCACAGGGCGAGACCCGCAACGCGCCGAGGCGCAAGAAATTTCAAGTTCATGGATGCTTCCTGAAAGCCCGAACCCGTGCTCGGGTCGGGTGACGCACCGGCGCCGGTGTCGGCCGGCCCGGTTCGATTGCCGCTAAGCCGCGGCCGAATCCCGCATGCAGCGGGACGGTTTCAGGAAACGCGGGGCGGTCCGCGGGCCCGGAAGCCCGGCAGCGGGCGTGCCAGGCACTGGCTCACGTGCGCGGCAGGCAGAGTCGAACCGCCGCCGGCCGTGACCGCTGCGGTCGCGCCGTGCCGGAGCAGATCGCCGTGCAGAAGCTGGTCGTACAGATTGCAACTCGCCGGGCCTTCGTGGCCGCCGAACAGCGCCTCGATGCCGGCCATTGCCGGATGCGCTTCGAGAACCACGGCCGATGCCTCGGTCGCGTGCGGCGCGTGAACGACACCGTGAATCAGCCCCAGCAGTTGGGTCAGCGCCAAGGCCAGCGCCAAGGCCGCCGCTGATCCCAGCAACCGCGCCCGCAGCACGACGCGAAAGGCGGCGCGGCAGGAAAGGCGAAGGAGGTGCGAGCCAGGCATTCCGGTAGTATTGCATTTCGGTTGCATTAACGAAAGTGACGGAAGCGCTCGTGGGCCTGGTTCCAACATGCTGATGACCGGCGTCGTCCCGCGGCTGCTCGTGGCCTTCGGCCTGATCGCGATGCTGCTGGCATTCGTGCTCTGGGCCTTCGACGACCAGTCGTCGGCTGCCGATGGCGAACGTCAATCCCGGCAAGCTGCACAGACCCCGCGGACGAGGATCTCGACCGATCGGCCCTCGAAGCCGCGCGGCAGTGCCTTTTTCGGCGGCATCGCCGGTAGCGCCATGTCGTCGATGCACACCAGCGTGTGGCAGGTCTCGCATTCGAAGTGGGCGTGCAGGTCGTGCCGATGCGCGGGTATCGCGGCTTGGGCCGCGGAGTTGCCCGCATGCAGCGCCGGCTGCGAATCGTCTTCAGCCGCAAAACGGAAGACCCGGTCGTGCCCGAGGATCTTGTGCGCCAGGCCCACCGAGACGAGCCAGTCGAGCACGCGATACAGGGTCACCCGGTCGATCGCCTCGCTTTCGCGTCGTCCCAGCAGCTCGGCCAGTTCGACATGCGAGAGGGGGTTCGATTTCGTCGACAGCAGCGCGAGCACACG
>JBDSBS010000875.1:0-4113 GCA_039921435.1 Planctomycetota bacterium
GTGCCATTCTGGACCGGCTTCACAGCAACGGTCCTATTGCTCGCTGCCACGCTGTTTACCGGGGCCACGCGCCGCCGCCGCCAACACCTCTTGTTGGGGCCGTTGACGATGGTGTCGCTCGCGATCACGATCGTGCTGACCGAAGAACTGGCGAGCCGCTACGAGTTTCCAAAGAGCGTACTGACGACGCACCTGTGGTTCGCCAAGGCCGGGGCACTGTTGGCGTTGCCCGTCATCGCGACCGGCATCTGGCTGTGGCGCAGCGAACGGGCCCGTCGCTGGCATCGCGTCTGCGTGCTGGTCTGGGTCGTCTCGGTGCTGACGGCGACAGGCACAGGGCTCTGGATGTTCAGTCAGGGTACACCGCGCGTCGGGTGAAGCGGGCCTCGACTCGGTGCCCGCGGGCCCTTGGGCGGGCCAACTGAGACGACCTGTGTGCCCTTCGCGAAGTTCGGCGCGGCAACTGCTACAACGGGGCGATGCTGCGTTGTCTCGCCATGTCCGCTTGCGTCCTTGTTCCGTTGGTGGCCCAGGCCATCGAGCCGGTGGAGGCGGCCTTCGCGCGCGCCGGCGACAATCGCCCCGAGCTCGAGCGCGCGTGGCGCGAGGTCCCCGAGGCGCAGCGAGGCTCGCTCGCGTTCGTGCTCGAACACATGCCTACCGCAGATGCGAAGATGCTCGACGCGGCGTTCTTGCTGCGCGAGGTCGCGCAGGCGCATGCCGCGCGCGCGGCGGTGCCGTGGGGAAGAGACCTGCCCGACGAGTTGTTCCTCGGCTACGTGGTGCCCTACGCGCAGGCCAACGAAGCGCGCGAGGACTGGCGCACGGACTTCACCGTTCGGTTCTTGGTCACGGTGCGCGAGTGCAAGACGTCCGGCGAGGCGGCGAAGAGACTCAACGAGACGATCTTCGAAGCGCTGAACGTGCACTACTCGACGGGCCGAGCGCGCGCCGACCAGGAACCGAGTGCGTCGATTGCGCAGCACAAGGCGAGCTGCACGGGATTGTCCATTCTGTTGGCCGATGCGTGCCGTGCCTGCTGTGTACCGGCGCGACTCGTGTCGGTGCGATGGCCGCACAAGGCGGGCAATCACACTTGGGTCGAGGTGTGGGACGGGCAGCAGTGGCGCTTCGTCGGCACCGACGAACCGGATCCGCAAGGGCTCGACCGCGCGTGGTTCAAAGGCGATGCAGCGAAGTGTGCCGATGCGGACCGCGAGCATCGGCTCTGGGCGGTGTCGTTCGCAGCGACGGGGGAGCGCTTCTCGGCTGGTTGGGGGCGTGGCATCGAACTGTGGGGGACCGACGTATCGGCGAGATACGCGAAGCCAAAGCCGGACCCAAGACTCGACAATGCCGAGACGACCGCCGCCGGCGCCGCCCTGGCCCTGATCTTCCAGGACGCTGCCAAGGAAGCGTTGCTCGATCGCTTCTTCGCTGCCGACGCCGAACGGCAGGCGACGTTCGAGTTCGATCGCAACCTCGATGCCGAGTTGGCGACCGCGGCTGGCGACGCTCGGTTGCGCGCACTCGCGTTCGAAGCACTGCGCCGCGCCGAACGAGCCGAGTTGTCGAAGGACCAAGAACAGAACGTCGTGCGCGCCGGTGGCAAGGAGAGTCCGTTCACGGTCAAGCAAGTCGGCGACAAGCCTGCTTCCGGCTGGCCGCTCGTGATCGCGATGCACGGCGGCGGCGGCGTGGAGAAGCGCGTCAACGACTCGCAGTGGCAGCACATGCAGGTCTACTACAAGGACCACCCCGAGGCCTCGGGCTACCTCTACTGCGCGCTGCGGGCGCCGACCGACGAGTGGAACGGCTTCTACACCGACTACTTCTACCCGCTGCTCGAACGGCTGATCCGGCAGTTCGTCGTCTGCGCCGATGTGGATCCCAACCGCGTCATCGCGATCGGCTACAGCCACGGTGGCTACGGCGCCTTTGCTATCGGGCCCAAGCTGCCGCATCGCTTCGCGGCCGTGCATGCGAGTGCCGCAGCACCGACCGACGGTGAGACGTCGCCGGTGGGGCTGCATACGCTGGCGTTCTCGTTCATGGTTGGCGGCCGCGACACGGCGTACGGGCGGCGCGAGCGTTGCGAGACGTTCGATGGCCTGCTGGCAGAGATGCGGGCGGCGCACCCGGGGCTGTATCCCACGACGTTCACGCTCGTCGAGAACAATGGCCACACGGGACTGCCCGATCGCGAGCTGCTGGCGCAGCTCGTTTCGAAGGTGCGCGTGGTGGTGCCGAGGGAGCTGTACTGGGTTCCGACCGACGGGGTCGTGAAGGATCACTACTGGTTGCGAGTGCCCGACCCGGCGAGGGGCCAGCGCGTCGAAGCGCGGCTCGACGGCAACAAGCTCGTCGCTGCGACGCACGCAGTCGGTGCAGCCGAGGCGTGGCTCGACGCGCGTTTGTGCGACATGGCGAAGGACGTGGCGATCGAGGTCGACTCCGTCGTGCGCACCGCGAAACCCGCGCCGTCGCTGCGCGTGCTGTGTGCGACGATGCGCGAACGAGGTGACCCCAGCTTGGCAGCGACCTGGGTCGTTCCGCTGTGTCGTGCGGGGCGGTAGCTGGTCTGCCGCGTGATGACAGTAGGTCGATATCACCGTGGCGATCTGTTCCGGCCACCCCGAGCAGCCGATGGTGCTCGGTGGCCACGAGAGCGCCCATCGGCGGCCGCTCGCTCCCGGCACGATCATGCGCATCTACCTGGCCGACCTCGGTCACAACCAACTCACTCGCAGCTCCGACGTCTATCCGTTGGGTATCGCGAATCTCGCCACCTACACGCTCGCGTTCTTGAAGGCGGCCGAGCGCCCCGCGTTCCGGATCTTCCGCGAACCAGGCGACCTCGTCACGCCGGATGCGTGCACGTTCCTCGAGGCGGTCTTCGCCGATGATCTCGCTTCACGCGACGGAAGTGCGTCGCGCGCGGAGCTCGATGCCGTTACCGAGTACCTGCGCACGGTGCTGTTGCACGCGCCGTTCCGGCCGGCACTGGCCGAGACGCGCAAGTGGGTGAGTCCGTTCGACGTCGAGACGTGGTTTCGGGACAGTGCCAGCCGCCCGCTCGCGAGCTATCGCTTCGAGTCACCCCGCGTGTCCATGCGCGCGTGGAGCTCGAGCGCAAGAAGCTGCTCGAATCGCGCCTCGACACGTTCGGCGAACACCCGTCGGGGTTGGGCAAGTTCACGCGCACGATGTTCGCTCGCGACCTTCGCCGCACGCTCGTGCCGGCTACCGCGCCCGAGGGTTCGGCGGTCTGAGCGAGCCGCACCCAACGCGGCTCATCCCGCAACCCAACGTGAGCCACTGGCGACAGCCACGTAGCGATCGCACTTTGGTCCGGGACCGTCAGTTCGCGCGCTTGCGGGCGTTGGTCTTGAAGGGCTTGGTCAGGTTGCGCGTCGCCGACGAGGAGTTCCCGGTGACGACATTGAGGTCGCTGGCGAAGCCGCTGAAGAACCCGCCGACGAAGCCGATCGCGGCATCGCTGAGGACCCGAGCGCTCGAACTTCGAGTCCTCAGCCCCGTGCCGGCACTGCGAGTGGCCAGCCGGCTGCGCCCACGCGGTCGCTGCAGCACCCCGGAGTGTGGTCTCGCCGGTGGTCGCCACATGCAGGTGTCCCGCGCCATCAGGAAGGGATACGTTCGTCGCCATCTCCGATCGAGGCACCGAAGCGATGAACAAGCGCGAATTCCTCACGACCCTGGGTGGCACATCGCTCGGCCTGATGTGCGGTTCCGACCTCGTCGCACGATTGTCGGCGCTGCCACCCGCAGCTCTCGCGAAGGAAGACCCGTTCTGGGACGCGGTGCGCGCGAACTACACCCTCGTGCCGGACTACGTCAATCTCGAGAGCGGCTACTTCTCGATGCAGGCGAAGCCCGTGCTCGAAGCGTTCCTCGGCCATGTGCGCGACGTGAATCGCCAGGCGTCGCACTACATGCGCACGGTGGCGGTCGCGAACAAGGAACGCGTGCAGAGCCGCCTCGCCGCGCTCGCTGGGTGTGGTGCCGATGAGCTCATCGTCACACGCAATACCACTGAGTCGCTCGATACTGTGATCTCGGGCTTCGATTGGCAGCCGGGCGACGAGGCCGTGA
>JBDSBS010000876.1:0-5798 GCA_039921435.1 Planctomycetota bacterium
GATGACGAGCCAGCCCGCCGTGATGAGCGGGGATCCGTAGTGGATCAGCAGCGTGCTGCCCGAATACTGAGGCTGCTGGTCGACCGGGGTCTGCCACAGAATGTGGTTCAGCGGCTGCGTGCCCGTGGTCGTCTGGGCAGTGTGACCCGGATCGCGGCCGTAACCTGGCCAGAACGGGATGTTCGGCGCTGCTCCGTAGCCGTTGGTCTTCTGCGCCGAGAGCGCAGTGCACAGGGCCGCAGCAAGAAGGACGCAACACGGGTTTCGTGGTGATTGCATGGGTGGGTCGAGGCTGCTGTGGCAAAGGTGGATAACGGCTGGCGTCCTGCGACGGCCCGCGTGATCCCGCGTGATCGGGGTCAGTAAACCGGCAGACGAAGTGCGTTGGAGCTCGCGATACCGGAAGGGCCATTGGGGTCCAAGGCAACCCATTGCAGCCAGTAGGTGCCCACGAGGGCTGGGTTCGCGGGCAAATGGAACACCGCAGTCGCATAGGCGCTGCCGCTGGGTGCGGGCAATGAAAGGCCCGTCAAGAACATCTGCAAGGCGGGCGTCAGCGCCAGGTGCACCCCGTGGCCCGACAACGGCGTCGGTGTGATCGGCACCGGTGAGCCCGCAATGTCGAGCAGCAGTGCGGTGAACAGGTTTGGCGCGATGTGCTCGACCGCGACGCCGAGCACGTCGTTGCCAAGGTAGGCCGGCCCGAGGGCGACGATGTGCGGCGACAACCCGCACGTGCCAGCAGTACCGGAACCGTACACGCCCGGAACGTTCAGGCCCTCACTCCACAACCGCGGCCGGTCGAAGGGCGGCAGCTCCTGCGCGACGCGAGGGTCTGTGAGTGCGTTGAGCAGTGCTTGCAATTGCAGGTTGTCGGCAATGAAGATGTGGCCGTTGATTGCGTCTACGAGCGGGTCGCGGTTGTCGGCGAAGTCCCCGCCGCGAGCGTAGAAATCGACCACCTGGGCGAGTGTCTGCTGGCTTCCGTTGTGGAAGTAGCCGGCGCGCAAGGCGACGTTGCGCAGGCCTGGCACGCGAAACTTTCCGCGGTCACCGACAGCCGCGGTGATGGCGCCGCGACCGAGGTCTTCGGCCGGTGGCCGCACGCCTATGTTCCGGAAGTCGTCGAGTTCGGGCCCCGTCGTCAATACGGCGGGGTCGAGGTCGGTGTGGCAGGTGGCGCAGAAGGTCTGGAAACGCGCGAGGCCCAACGTCTGTTGGTTCGTCAGCGTACCGAGCCCCGCGAGATACCGGTCGAACGGTGATTGATCGCTGATCAAAGAGCGTTCATAGGCTGCGATCGCGAACACGATTCGCACCGGGGTCACACCGGGCGAGCCAAACACCTGCACAAACAGCCCATCGTACGTGTGCCCCGCGACGAACTGCTGGAGCGCGGCGGGCACGTTCGAGGCGAGTGCGAGCGGAGTGCGCGTGGACAGGTCGTTGGCGATGTCGGTCCAGGTGCGGCCTGGGTGTCCCATCTCGGTCGAATTGACAGGCGGTGCCGCGATCTGACTCTCGAGTGCACCACCCGACGGCAGCACGACGGTTTGGGTGACGGGGTCGCGAAAGACGTCGGTCGCACGGCCATCGACGAACAGACTCGCCGAGTACGCCGCGTTGATCATCGAAGGCGCGCGGCGGCCCGTCACCTGGACCTGCACGCCGAAGATCTCGCTGGGGACGAGCTCGCCTGTCGCCGTGTGCTTGGCCACGCCTGGTGAGCCGTGCACGTCGTCGTCCGTGCCGAACACACCATCCGCTCCAGGGTGCAGCGCCGCTGCCGCGCGCGGATCGGCGCCGCCGCGCGCCGGGATGTGGCAGGTGCCACACGCGACGGATCGCGACGAAGACAGCTGCTCGTCCCAGAACAACGCCTTGCCGAGCAAGACCTTGTCGGGGGACATGGGATTGCCGGCGGGCACGGGCGGCGGTGGCAGAATCGACTGCGCAAACACCGAGGGACCCAACAGTAGTGAAACGAGAACGAAACGGACCATCGATTCGAGTGAGGTTGCGAGGTTGGCGGGAGCATACAGGTCGTTCGCCCGCGCAGGATGGACCGCCACCACCCGCCAGTAGCTGCCGTGGCGGCCTCGCGCGGGGTGATAAGGGAAAACACTGACGCGACGACGTGCTCTCTGCTCCCAGCGGCGCGCTTTCCCGGACCTCTGTACGGCGCCGCGCATTCCTGGCACTCGCGCACTCTGACTCCGTGTCGAGCCGTTCAGCGCCCAGCCGGTTGCGCCGCGCGCTTCTTGAGTTCCTCGTACGCCGCCGGCAACCGCGCATCGCGCGCATGGAACGAGGTGAACTGCTTGTCGATGAGCGCCTGAGTCAGCGCCGGCGGCCGCGGTTCGTCCTTGACGAACGCCTGCATGAGGTTGTCGATGTACTCGCCGCCGCGCATCTGGTAGTCGCAGACCTCGCTACCCTGCGTACCGATCACGTACTCCGTGGCGTCGCGGTAGCGCACGATGGCGACGTCGTTGTCGCGCAGCGCCTGCACGATGCCGCGCTCCGTGCCGTCATCTTGCGTCTGCCCATCCTCGCTCTTCTCCGCCTTGCGGATGGCGCGCGCGACTTCGCGCCACAGCCCCGTCTGCTGGGCACGATGGTCGTCATAGCTGAGTGGTCGCCGCACGCGAAAGCCCGCGCCGTCGATCGTGACGATTGGCGACTGCTCGGCCGCGGCCTTCTCGAGCAACGCCACAGTCTCGCGCGAGACTCCCTTGGTCTTCTCGAGCATGGACTTGCGCCCAAGCTCGCTGCACAGCGCAGCAAACTCCGCGGGCTTGTGGATGCGTATGAACTGGTAGAACGAGAGCCGCCCCTGTTCGTCGACGAAGAACGCCCCGGGCTCGATGTCGACGAAGGGCACGATCTGCCGCCATCGCTCCTTCTCCCACGTCGCGTCGTCGCCCGACTCGTTCACCTTCGTGAAATCGACCAGGCCCAAACCGGGCCAAATCACGGCCGCCACGTCGCGGCACTTGCGCAGGTTGGCGAGGTCCTTCTTCAGCGTGTCGCCGTCGACGTGACTCGACCACACGCCGCGGCTCACGATCATGAAGTCGAGGCGGTCGTTCTTGGCGTCTGCTACGGCCCTCGCCTCCATTGACTCGACCTCGAGGCAGCCAGCGAAAAAACACAGGGAACCGAAGAGAACGCAGCGCGCGACGATGTTGCGGACCATGGACATCTCGACCTCCGTGGCGACACCCGCGCCGCCTCGAGTCATCTTCCACGATGTGTCGGCGCATCGACACCCCGCAGAAGGATTCGGCGGTTCTCCTGCCGGACTTCGGTTCGGCTGAGAGCGGGGCGAACCGCGGCTCACGAGCCAGGCATCAACACGACCGCCGGCGTGAGTTCGAGCCCGATGCCCCATCCAGCACCCTGCATGCCAACCCGCTGGCAACGCAAACTCGGGATCGCTGGAATGGGCAGCAGCAGAGTGGGGCTCAGGCCGCTGGCGCCGATCGGGCCGAGCGACAGGATCGTCCAGGGGTTGGTGTATAGCGTGCAGTTCGCGTAGCCAATCGGTGCCAGGCCGATCGGCGTCAGATCCCCATCGCCGAAGACCATCAACGCCCAGGTGCCGGGCACAGCACTGCCGATGCCGAACGACACGGCACCACCCAATTGCGGGGTGCCGAGCAGCACGACCTCTGCATTGCCGTTGCAACCGACACCCGCGCGGCTCGAGGTTGCCTGACAGCTGACCGGAACAGTGGCGATGCCGTCATACCAGCTGCGCGAACTCGAACCTTGACCCGCGTCGAAGTCGTCGACATAGACATCAAGGTTGCCGAGTACATCCGGCGTCGCGCGGCCGAGCCACAGCGAGTAGAGCACGACGGTCGCGCCCGTGGTCACCATCGGTCCGACGAAGTGGGCCGGATCGGCGGCGGCAGCGCCCCGCTTTTCGAAGTTGCGCAGCGTGCTGTTCGCGAAGCCGGCGCGCAGGCTCCAGTCGTCGTTCGGGTTCGACCAGAACTGCACGAGCACGTCGTGCGCTTCCTGCGGCAGCCCGGCGATGCGCGTGCGCAGCATCGGCGCATTCTCGCTGCCGGTCTCACTCGCGGTCCAGACGTCGCCACCATTGCCGAAGCCATTGCCGAAGCCAGTGCGCAGATGCCACTGATTGTCGTTGGCCCCGGTGCCCGCGCCCGATGTCGGGTTGGCCGGAAGACCGCTGGCGAGCGTCGTGTTGGCGAGGGTCGCATCGTGATAGGTCGCCGGGGCGAACGTCAGCTCGGGCGCTTCTATTCGGCCAACGACGGCCAAGTCGTAGCTCGTGTAGGTCGCGTAGCTGCCGCGCAACCACAGCAGCGCTGTGCGCTGCGCATCCCAATGCGGCACGATCGGGCGCAGATTGTCGACCGACGAGTTCTGCGTCACCGCCGACCACACCCACGACGCACCGAGGTCCGGCGTCACGCCAGCGAAGATCTCGTAGTGCAGCAAAGCTGCGCCGGTGCCGGGATCGACCTTCGTCGAGACGTAGATCGTGTCGGTGCGATCGGGATGCAGCGCCGCGAGCCCGGTGTAGTCGTCTTCGCTCGCGTAGAGAAAGCCGCCCAGGCGACACACCTCGTGCACGTTCCACGCGACGCCGTCGAAACGGGCGAAGAACAGTCTGTGGTCGCTCGTGCTGCCATTTGCACGGCACTGGAACAGCCCGCGCACCACCGCTCCTTCGTCGACAGTGACATCGATCGTCCAGGCGCGGCGCATGGCCACGCCGCCGACGACGGTCCCGGTCGCGAACACGGTCGTCAGACTCGCCGGCGGCTGGCCCGCCCCGTCGAGCACGTTGGCATCGACGACCATGCCGTAGCTGTTGTGCAGCGCGTCGTTTTCGACGTAGCCGTGGTAGATCGAGTTGTCGTAGTTGCGCGGATGTCGCTCGGTCGTCAACAGGTGCATGCGCGGCCGATGGTCGCCGGCGTACTTGAGGTAGGGTCGATCACTGCCGCCGCCCTCGGTCAGCAACTTGCCGCCGCCGGTCCACGTCGCGCCATGGTCCAGACTCACCATCACGTTGGGGTCGAAGTTGACGGCGCGCACGAAGTTGTAGGTGCGCCCGGTCGCGGCGACATGAAACAGGTTCGAGTAGCTCATGCTCGCAGCGTGTTGGAACGTCGCTTCGCTCGTCCACTGACTCGGGTCGCCGGGATCCGAGATGCGCCAGCGCGACAGCGACGAACTGCCGTGCGTGCCGTACATCGCGAGGTATCGGCCGTCGGGCCGCACCAGCAAGCCCGGCGAGTTGTGGTCGTCGCTCTGCAAGTTGTTGCGCAGTTCGAACGAGCCAAAGCGGCCCTTCGACAGATCGAGCCAGGCCACGTCGATGTCGCCGCTGCGCGCAGCCCCGCCAAGGCCGCTGCTACTGGCACACGAACCCGTGAGCACCCGGCCGCGCAGCGGGTCGACGATCGCACGGTCCTCTTCGAACCACGACCAGGCGCCGTTGTCCTGGAACACGAGCAGGTGCCCGGCGACCTGATCTTGCCCTGGCAGCGGGGCCGCGAACGCGAAGGCCGCGAGGGAGAGCGTCGTCAGGCGTGCCGAATTGGACATGTGGTAGGGAGGATGGAGTTCGAAAGCCGGTGCGGGACAAGATTGCGGCAGCGGTACAGAATCGTCACGCCGCGAAGTGCGAAGATCGAAGCCGACGCAGCAAGAGCTTCTTGTCGGGCGTCTCCCACGGTCGCTGTCCGGACGGAGACATGCGATGTGCGGGGTCAGGGGTTGGTGCTCATTGGCGCAGTTCGCTATGCCTTGACCGC
>JBDSBS010000877.1:0-3036 GCA_039921435.1 Planctomycetota bacterium
ATGAAGATCGTGTTGCTCGTCGCCGGGTGCCTGCTCGTTCTGCTGCTCGCCCTCGTGCTACTGCCGAAGGTGGTCCTTCGGGCCATCGAACCGGGGCTCGAAGCACGGATCGCGCGCGACTGGCCGGCGGACCAGGTGCTGAGCAAGGATCTCACCGCGAACTTCTTCGGTCTGCAGAGCAAGGGCGCCGGTCAGATGCGCGGCAACGGTGCCCTGGTGCTCACGGCCAGAGAACTGCGCTTCTACCAGGTCGCACCCGAGCAAGAGCTCCGCATCAACCTCGACGACATCGAACGGACCTCGACCGTGCGGTCCCATCTTGGCAAGACGATCGGCGTGGACCTGCTCTGGGTCTCGTTCTCGGTCGCGGGGCGCGCAGACTCCGTCGCTTGGTACGTTGCCGACCCCGCAGCCTGGCAGCAATTGATCGCCGCCACAACCGAGCGCATGCGGGCGAGCGCGATGTTGACCGGGAACAGGACGCCGCGATGACGTCGCTCGCCAATCTGCTGACGCCGAGCCACGACGCGATCGGTCGGGAAACCGCCGTCGCCTTGCAGGCGGCGCTAGACGAGTTGTCGGCAGAGCACCGCGAAGCGATCACACTAGCGCGCCTCGTGCAGCTGCCGCACGCCGTGATTGCGGAGGTGATGGAACGTAGCGAACTCGCCACCCGACCGCTGCTGGCCCGCGCCATGGTGCAATTGACGCGTGGGTTGCGGCGGCGCGGCATCGACCTAGCAGGTGGTGACCCGGGTCGTGACGGGTCGTGACGGGGCCGGCTGATCGGGGCGATGCGTCGAGCGCAGCGTCGCCGCCGGGATGCGCGAGAGTGCGACCTGCGAACGCCACGCGGATGGCAGTCAACTGCCGAGGCGTCAGGGCGGCGGCGCGAAGGTGGTCGCGAGGGCGCGTTCGAGGCAGGCGAGGCGCTGCTCGGATCGAAGCTCGTGCGCCTCCGCACGCTCAACCTGCACCAGAACTCGATCAGCGGCAGGGGCATCGAGGCGCTCGCCGCGGCGACCCGCTCGATGCCAGCTCTCACGTCGGTGGACCTCGAACTCAACCTGGTGAAGGATCCCCGTGACCGGGTCGAGTTCATCGACGAGACGAACTGGCACCGCGTGCCCACGCCCGAGGGCGAAGCGCTCGCCACCTCAGTTCGCGATCAGGAAGTTGCAGACGTCGCCATCGCGCAGCACGTATTCCTTGCCCTCGAGTCGCAGCTTGCCCGCATCGCGGATCGCCTTCTCGGTCTTGTACGTCATCAGATCCGCAAACTGGTAGACCTCGGCGCGCACGAACTTCTTGACGAAGTCAGTGTGGATCACACCAGCCCCGACCGGCGCCGTGTCGCCCTTGTGGATCACCCACGCCTTGGTCTCCATCTCGCCGGCCGTGAAGTACGTCTGCAGACCGAGCAGGTCGAACGTGCGCGCGATGATGCGCGACAGGCCCGACTCGGTGAAGCCGAAGTCGGCCATGAACTGCGCGCGGTCCGCAGGCCCCATCACGGCAAACTCCGCTTCGAGGTCGCCGCACAAGTGCGCAACATCGGCACCGGTGCGCTCCGCGTAGGTCCGCAGCGCAGCCACGTGCTTGCTCTTCCCTTCGAGGTCGTCGTCGCCGACGTTGGCCAAGAACAGCACGGGCTTGATGGTCATCAAGAACAGCGGCTGCAGCAGCTTCTTCTCGACCGGCGTGAACTCGGCCTGCCGCAGAGGCGCACCGTCGGCGACCACGGCGATCGCCTTCTCGAACACGGCGAGCTGCAGCTTGGCCTCGGCATCAGCACCCCTGGCCTTCTTCGTCACGCGGTCGATGTTGCGCTGCAAGGTCGCGCGGTCGGTGTGCGCGAGTTCGAGTTCGACGATCTCGGCGTCGCCGGCGGGATCGATCGAACCGCTCGAGTTCTGCACGGACTCGTTGGCGAAGCAGCGCACGACGTGCAGCAGCGCGTCGCTCTCCTTGATCGAGCCGAGGAAGCCCACACCCATGCCAGCGCCTTCGCTCGAGCCCGACACGAGGGCCGGGATGTCGGTCACGTGCAGCTGCGCATGCACGATCTTCTTGGTCGGGATGCACTCGGCAATCCGAGCGAGGCGCGGGTCGGGCACGTCGACGACGCCGGGCGCTGGCGCCACGGTCGAGAACATGTTGGGACTGCGCGTCGCCGACGGCACGCCGGTGATCGCTTGGAAGACGGTGGACTTGCCGACGTTGGGCAGGCCGAGGATGCCAGCGGATAGGGCCATGGGCTCGCGGGGCGCAGTTGCGGGGCGGGGCAGTCTAGCGAGGCTGCGGGACGGCAGCGATTGTCACTCATTGATCGATCAAGCCGAGGAGCTCGATCGCTAGTCTGGTAGTGAGGACGGAATGTTCTCAACGCTATCGAACGCCCAGACGTCTGCCTTGTCTCCCGACACGATTGCCTCCGCCGCACCGGCAACCACTGTCGCCAGGATCACGTTGTCGTGCGGGTCCGGCGAGAGTGCCAGCTCGGCAGATCCGTCGCCATGGCGCTGGACGAAATTGCCGAGTTCGACGAGCAGGGGCTTTGGTGCCGGAATGGCGTCTGGTTCGCGCGGTACGGAACGCTGCTCGCGACCCTGGAGGCGTTCGTGAGCGAGGCGGAGGCTGGCTGTTCTGCAGACGAGCTCCGTGAGCGATTGCACGTCGAGGTCAAGGAGTCGCTGCTGCGCCACGCCAAAAAGAAGCGAGTCCACCGTGAACCGTGGGACCGACGGTATCTCTACTGTGCAATCGATACCGTGACTCGACGCAGGCAAGTGCAGAAGCGCGGACACGAGATGCTCAGCCGGGCCCAGACGGCGGCGTCATGGACCTGCAGGGCTTCGAAGTAGAAGTTGGTCGTGATGCTGCACTGCACCCTGCTGTTGGCACCGGTGCCGAGCGGCACCCAGGCGCTGCCGTTCCAGCGGGCGATGTTGCTTGCCGCGGTGCCACCGGCAGTCGTGGAGTTGCCGCCGGCGAACAGACTGCCGTTGCTCGAACGGACCACGGCGCGAACCGTCG
>JBDSBS010000878.1:0-6124 GCA_039921435.1 Planctomycetota bacterium
GACGTCGTAGAAGAAGACGCTGTCCTTGGTGCCGGCCGTTCGATCGAGCGCTTCGTAGAACGACTCGTCGCCGTTGCGCCACGAATGCAGGAACGCGGCGAACTCGTCGGCGGTGGTGTCCTGGTCGAGCCGCAGCAGCAGGTTGGCGAGCGCGCGGTCGGCGCCGGGCATCAAGCCGAGCAGGGCCTGCTCGACGTCGATGGTGGCTTCTTCGGGGGTCGGCGCGGCGGTGAGTTGACCCTTCTTCTGGGCAATACTGGAAGAACCACTGCTGCTAGGAGCACTGCCAGGCGAGCGCAGCTCGAGAGTGCCGATGCCGAAGATGTAGCGCACGGCCTGCGGCATGCTCACGTCGGGCGTGTCGTCCTTGGCGAAGACACGTTTGCCTTGACGCTCCGCCAAGCGCTTGGTGCGCTCGGCGCTCGGCTCGAAGGTTGCCGCGATGGCAGCGCGCAGCGACTGCACCAACGGCGACTGCGGCAGGCTCTGCTCGAGGTCCTTGGCTGCCTGCGCACGTTTGGCCGCGGGCAGGCGCAGAAAGGCTTGCCACTCCGCTTCGGGGTTTTGGCTGGCGGCGGGCGTGGCGAACGCCGCGAGCAGGACGAAGGAGGGGGCGGCGATGAGACGTGGCGGCTGGAACATGCTGGCTGTCGGGCGCGCATGCTACGCGATGCCTGGCTCGAGCCAACCCGTGGGTGCGCTTTGCTCCGTTAGCCGTTGTCTTGCCGCTCCTACGCGCGAGCGGGCGGCGAAGCGCCCCGACAGCGCTCGACTCACCAGATCTTCATGCCCGACACGTTCTGGAAGTCGAACGAGGCGCCGTTGAAGGTCACACCCTGGGCGAAGAACTCGAAGCCGACCAACAGCGGGTCGAGCGGGATCACGATCGGCAGGGTGGCGTTGCCGAAGCCGGCAACCGTGGTGACCAAGGTCCCCGGGTTGATGCGCAAGGTGCCGCCGAACCCCGGCACTGGCGTCGGTGGTATCAGCGCGAGTGCGAACCCGGCGACCCACAACTGCACGGGCGCGGCGATCACCTCGAAGTTGGCCGTGCTGCCATTCTGGGTCACACCGAACGACTCGATGCGGAAATTGCTCGTCGAGGTCGCATCGACCGGCGACGTGCCGGCGAGGATCTCGGAGTAGTTGACCTGGCCGTCGCCGTCCAGATCGCCGAACGGAGCGACCACGAGCGAGTACTGCCACGGTGTGCTGATGGCGCTTTGCGTGCCAGCCGCCGCGAAGGTGCCCAGCTGGAGACGGGCCGGTATCTCGAGGGTTCCGGTTGCCGGGTCGACGCGGCGAACTTCACAGGGCGCCGCTGCCGTGCGCGCGGTGGCGAGCACCCGCCCGTAGCTGTCGGTCGCCAAACCGATGACGTTCGGGGCGAAGGTATAGGTGTTGAGCACCGTGCCGTTGGTTTCGTCGATCTGCAGCAAGGTCCCGTTGCCGAAGCTGCCGACCCAGATGTCGCCGTTTTTGTCGAAGGTCAAGCTGCCGACGCTCGTTGCCGGCAACGTGTAGAGGTTGAGCGTGGTGCCGGTGACGTCGATCTCCGCGAGCTGTGACGCGCTGTCGCCGACCACCCAGATGTGGCTCGAGTTCGTGAGTCCCCGGTAGTCCGCCATGATCACGCCGGGCAGCAGGGTCGTGGCGCCGTTGATCAGGTGGTTCGTGACCGCGCCGGCAGGGTCGATCTTGGAAACCGATGCGGGGGTCGCGCGATGCGCGATCCACTTGTTGCCATCGGCGTCGACCGTGATTCCCAGAGCGGCCCCGGCGGGCAGCGCGATGGTCTGCAGGAAGACGCCGTTGCTGTCGAAATGATGCACGGCGCTCGCGCTGTTCGTGATCCATGCCGTGCCGGCGGCATCGAAGGCGATCTGGAAGGCATTGCCGAGCGGCGATGCGACGGCGGTGAGCACCGCGGTCGAGGGGTCGTAGATGTCGAACGTGGGCTGGATGAAGCGCACGATCCAGACCTTGCCGTCGGGGGCCGTGGTGCAACTGCGCAGCGTGGTAGGTGTGGCGACGCGTTCGAGCACGGATCCCCAGGCGGACACCCGCATGATGTCCGACGAGGCGCGGTTGGCGATCCAGTAGCTCTCTTGTGCGAAGGCGGGCAGACAGGTGGTCAACACTGCTATGGCAAGGTGCGTTTGCTTCATGGTGGCTTTGTGGTTGTCGATCGGAAACGGATTGGATGCTCTATCCCGCTGGCGTGGACGAGACCATGACGCTAGTTGCATTCGAGAAGGACAAGCCCAACGGCTGGAACTGCACGATCGTCAATCACGAGGGCTTCTTCACCGACGTGCCCGGCTTCGAGAGCCTCGCCGAGGGGCACTCGGCCAAGTGCCTCGGCAGCCTGTCGCTCGCGCGCCAGGGCAAGTGGTTCTACTGGGGCTATTCGACCGATCCCGAGCGCCTGACCGAGCCCGCCAAGGAAACGCTCGTCAACGTGCTGCACTACATGCGCGGCAAGCGCGACAGCCTCACGGTGCCTTTCGTCTGCACGACGCGGCATGTCTTTCAGGTCTACCTCGACCTCCACCGCGAGAGTGGGTACCTGCGAGGCGTCGAGGAACACATGCCCGGACAGCTGACCGACGAGTGGCTCAAGACCTACACCGACCGCACGCCGGCTGGCTGCCGCGCCTGGCTCGACCAGTACGGAGCCTTCCTGTTCAGCGGCAAGGGCGAGCAGCACAAGAGTCAGCGCTACAAGCAGGTCTTCGAGGTCGATGCCGATGCGATGGCGCTCGGCACGCCGAACGCCGAGCGCAAGAGTCTCGAACGGTGGCTGGAACTGGCAGCAGGAGGCGAAGGCGAAGACCGCGGCCGCGCGGTTCGCTGCCTGCACCGCTACGTGCACCCCGACATCGCGCCGAAGGATGCCGACTGGCGCCGGTGGTACACCGCCCAGAAGGACCGCATCGTCTTCATCGAGTCGACGGGTTTCTGGTGGCAGGAAGACCCGCGTGTGCTCGAACGCGAACGCGCGGCGGTGAAGGCGAAGTAGGTCGGGCCCGCGATAGTCTGTGAAGCCAGTGGGCCAGACGGCGGGATTGCCCGCCAAGCACGCTGGCGGCGCACTGCATTCACCACGACAATGCCCGCATGAGCCAATCCGTGCTGCTGCTCGTTGGCGACGACTACGAGGATCTCGAACTGCACTACCCGCGGCTGCGTCTGCGCGAAGCAGGTTACTGGCCCGTCACGGCCGGCGCCGCGGCCGGCGCGAGCTACCGCGGCAAACACGGCTATCCGTGCAAGAGCGACCGCGCGCTGCTGGATCTCGAGGCCGAGGCTTTTGCGGGCATCGTGGTGCCGGGCGGCTGGATGCCCGACA
This sequence comes from Planctomycetota bacterium, assembly GCA_039921435.1. Lineage (GTDB taxonomy): Bacteria > Planctomycetota > UBA1135 > UBA1135 > UBA2386 > DASVAL01. The sequence goes on from JBDSBS010000878.1 coordinate 3,353, forward strand.
AGCTGCGGCGCAATGGCAAGGTGCTCGACCTAGTGCGCGCGTTCGATCGCGCTGGCAAACTCGTTGCCAGCATCTGCCACGGTGGCTGGATCTGCATCTCGGCTGGCATCGTCAAGGGCCGCGAGTACACGGGTTCGGTCGGCATCAAGGACGATCTGATGAATGCCGGGGCGCGCTTTCGCGATGCGGCAGTCGTCGTCGACGGCCACCACGTGTCGTCGCGCAAGCCCGAGGATCTGCCCGAGTTCATGGCCGCGGCGTTGAAGGTGCTGGAGCAGCAACGCGTTTCGACCTGAGCGATGGCATGAGGCGGGTCTGGATGCAGGCGTCGCCGTGCCTTGGGCGCGACGATCGGCCTTCGCCGCCGGCTGCGACCGCAACGGTTTCCGGCCCAGGCCAAACCACACTGGCACTACGCCGTGCTCAACGACCACCTGCACCTCGTCGTCGAAGCGACCGGCCGCACCACTGTGTCGCGCGGCGTGCAGGGCCTCCTGGTTCGCATCGCCCGCGCCCTCAACCGGCTGTGGCAACGCCGTGGGCGGGTCTTCGCCGATCGTTACCACGACCACACCCTGCGCTCACCGCGCGAGGTGCGGAACGCGCTGCGCTACGTGCTGGGTAACGTGCTGGGTAGCGTGGTGGCGAACGGCAAGAAGCACGCCGCCGAAGGTCGCGCTGTCGCCGCCACCCAGGCCATCGACACCTTCACCTCGGCGCCGTGGTTCTAGGGCTTTCGCGAGACGATCGTAGTGCGCGGCCTCGAGGCCGTCGTTCGCCCGGTCACCTTTGCGCACACGTGGCTGCTGACGATCGGCTGGCGCCGACATGGACTGCTATCCGTGTCAGAACTCCCAGCCTCACGGAGCGCACCTGCCTTCCGCTCGGTCAGACAATCGGCCCCTCGAGTTTCGATCGCTGCTGGCTCACCGTGCACCTGTCAGGCCGCCGGGTCGTGAGCCAGAATCGAGGTCTCGCTCGACACCCGAAGTCTCGCTCGAAACCCGAGGTCCCGCTCAATATCAGATCCAGTCCCCAAGAGGCGGGCAGCGGCTGCAGATCGCGGCGCCCGTCCGATCACAGAGCCGGTTGCACTGGCCAGTCGGCCGAGCCGCGCAGGCACAACCATGCCAACACGTAGATGCCAGCACTCATGTAGCCCACCGTCGTGAAGCCGTACTCCATCGAGAAGGCCAGCGACATCACGCTGGCAACGACGCCAAAGGCGCCATTGATGGCCCAGTACCAAGGCTTCATGGCGTCGCCGAAGTGCAGCATGCCCAGGGGGAAGAACAGCCCGAGCATGGCGCCGGTGGGGGCGAGCAGCAGCAGGCTCGCGGCTACGCGCAGCCACAGCGGCAAGCCGAGGGTGGCCGTGAACAACGACGGCGTCGCCGCCACCAGCACCACCAGCAGCAGCGGCACGACGCCCCCGAGTCGCTGCAGGCGGCCCACGCGGAACGACGTCGCCAAGGTCGCGCCCAGGCCCATGCCCAGCAGCAAGCCCGACAGGATGACGGTTGCCGCGTAGCTCGGGTGTCCGAGGTAGAGCACGAACCTCTGCACGAGCATGTTCTCGAACAGCATGAAGCCAGCGCCGATGGCGGCGAAGTAGATCGTCGCCCGAAGCAGTGGTGCCGGCCCTGCCGCCGCGCCTCGACGCCGGCGAAGCAGCGAGTGCACGAACGGCAGGAAGAACAGCGACAGGGCGAGCCCGGTGACCCAGAGCATCGCCTGTTGCAGCACGCGCGGGGCCTTCACGTTGAACGGGAGGCCACCGGCGATCTTCGCCAGGTCAGGCGGCTCCGACAGCGAGAACGGCGAGAACGTGTGGAAGAAGTAGGGGCTGTCATCGACCGGCGCCGCGGTGCTCAGGCCGAGCCGTTCGAGCTCGGTGTAGTTGCCCACGGCGACGCGCGCCAGAAAGCCCTGCCATTCCGGATTCTCCGCATCAGACAGCTTCAGCAGGTTGAAGCCGCGCGATTCGCACACCGCAGCTACCTGCACGAGATCGGCTTCGGAGAAGGGGCTCTTGCTCAGCAACAGGGTGCCGGCCGTTCCGGCGTAGGCGAGCACCATGTGTCGCTCGGGGTGATTGACACCGCGGGCCGCGAGCGTGCTGCGAGCGAGCACCAGCAGGCGCGGCATCTCCACCAACCAGCGACTCGTCGAGAGCAAGCCTCGGTCGTTGAGGCGGTCGAGGTAGAGCTCGAACGCTTCTTGCGTGTAGAGGTTGTTCTCGGCCAAGGCGAACGCGCCGGCCGCACTTGCTGCCCAACTGTCGATGAGCGAGATCTGGATCACGTCGAAGCCACCGCGCGAGTGCATCAAGTGGCTGCGTCCCTCGGCCGCAAAGGGGGTGACTCCCTTCACGTGGTAGATGTCGCCCGACAGGGCCGCGAATCTTGTCGACACGGCTTCGATCGTGTGCGGGTTGATCTCGATGACCTCGATGTCAAAGGCGCCGCTCACGAGTGCTGACAGGATGTCGCGGCCGCCACCGCCACCGACGATGGCGACGCGTTGGGCCTGCCGCACCTGATAGCCGACGGTCGTGACGTCGAAGAGCAAGTGCGAGAGCTTGCTCAGGTCGCCATGGAACTCCGTTATCGGCGTGCCAGCGGAGCCGTCCTGTTCGAGCCAGTACTGACCGACCTTCTGGTCGCCGGGATACTTGGTGCCCATGCCCCAGCCAAACCCGCCCGCGTAGTTTGCGAAGAAGGGGAACGATTCGTCGAACACTGCGATGCGCGCCGTCGGTGTCCACTTCGC
>JBDSBS010000879.1:0-9145 GCA_039921435.1 Planctomycetota bacterium
CGCGTGGCTGCGCAGTGCACAGCCGGCGCGGCTCGAAGCCGCGGGCGTGCGGATCGTCGCCGCCATGCCGACCGGCCCGTGGCGCGCTGTGTTCCGACGCAACGACCTGCGCAACCACCGCAAGATCGTCGTGGTCGACGGCGAAGTCGCCTACACGGGCAGCATGAACCTGGTCGACCCGCGCTTCTTCCGCCGTGGGGCGGGCGTCGGGGAGTGGATCGACGCGATGGTGCGCATGCGCGGCCCGGCGGTTGAAGCGCTGCACGGCGTGCTGCTGTCGGATTGGTTCCTCGAGACCGGCGCGTCGATCGAGGATCTGCTCGCCGCCGGCGGCATGCGCGAGGGGCCGCGCAGGGGTGGAGCCAACGTGCAGGTGTTGCCATCCGGCCCGTCCGGCCCGTCCGGGACCGGAGACGCGATCTTGCAGATGCTTCTGCTGCTGTTCTACGCGGCGCGCCGCCGCATCGTCATCACGACCCCCTACTTCGTGCCCGACGAAGCGATGCTGCGAGCGATTCGTTCGGCAGCAGCGCGCGGTGTCGAGGTCACGCTGATCGTGCCCGCCAAGGTCGACTCGCTGCTCGTGCGTTACGCCAGCCGTTCCTATTACGAAGACCTGATGGCCGTGGGCGTGCAGATCCAGTGCTACCGCGGCGGGCTGCTGCACACGAAGTCGGTTGTGGTAGACGAGCAGATCAGCATGTTCGGCACCGCCAACCTCGACGTGCGCAGCCTGTGGCTCAACTATGAAGTCTCGCTGTTCGTGTACGACGCGGAGTTCGGTGCGTGCGTTCACGCCCTGCAGCAGGGCTACCTGCGACAGTGTGCGCCGGTCGATCCGGCGGCCTGGCGCCGCCGGGCTTTGCCGCAGCGCCTGGTGGAGAACCTTGCGCGGTTGTTCAGTCCCCTGCTCTGACTCGTCGCTGGCGCGACTTCGAACCCGGGCTTTGACATGAGTGTCTGTCGTGGGGGGGGCGCTTGGAGAATTGGCGAACCCCACGATCAGGCCATCTGGCTATTGCACGATGTTCCTGATGTCGAGCAGTGGCGTGCCTTCGGTCGCGCACTGGGTGCAACTGCTTCCGTGAGGTGTGCGATGACGAACTTCCCGCTTCGCGGCCGCGTTTCTCGCCCTCGCAACTCTGCCCGCCCAACATCGCGTTTGGCGCATTGATGCGCCCATTGCCGGCCCGTTCGACGGCGGGATCGCGATGATCGGCGACCGCGCACTCCGGGCAGCTTCGCAGCCTACCTGCAGTGGATCGTGTTCGGCCAAGGCGTGACATGGCCAGGTGGTGTCAGCGAGGCGATGCGGATCCACGTGCGGTAGGCGCGACGACGGCTGGTGAACTGGACTGTCCTGGGCTCAGCCAAGGAAGCCTGGCAAACCTGCTCCATCGCGCCTTGGCGTCAAGCACAGGCGCGGCATCGGTCATGCCGTCAACACGCGCACGTCGTATCGCCGGATTTCCGGATCTCGAGTCACCAGCACCAGGTCGTCGAGACGAGCTTGCACGATCTGCATCCGGTCGAATGGGTCTTGGTGAAGCAGTGGCAAATCGGCAACGGCCAGAGCGTGCGGCAGCGTAATCGACAACACCTCGATGCGCTCCTCGTGCAGGACCTGCTCGAGGTTGCCTGGAAACTCGAGCCGGCCAAGGCTCTTCTTGATACCCATCTCCCAAGCGGCGGCAGAACTCAAATAGATCGCGTTCTCACCGTCGCCGATCACTGCCCTTGCGGCGGGAGCGAGTTTCGAGGGGGCCTGGAGCCACCAGAGCAAGACCTGCGTGTCGAGCAAGTAACCGGTCATCGCGAAGGCTCCCGGAACGCCGCCGCAACGTCGTCGGGCAGCGGCGCGTCGAAGTCGCGTCCGATCTTCACGAGACCCTTCCACTGGCCACCCTTCCGGGGCCGCGTGTCCGGGAACCAGGCGGTCAAGCGCGCCACTGGCTTGCCTGCCTTGGCAATGACGATTTCCTCGCCCTTCGCGACGCGCTCCAAGAGCTGGGAGAGGTTGGTCTTGGCTTCGTGGGTGTTGACAACCTTCATGCACCTAGTCTACATGACTTAGTCCATATAGTCAACCCGCAGTGACTCGGTGGACTATGCCGCCGGTGGGCCCGAGGTGTTCGCTGGAACGAGCACGACTTGCCGTACCGCGACTTCGACGCGGTCTCTCGCCGGCTCCAGCGCAACTTATCCCGCAGGAAGTGCACCGCCGCCGAGCACGACACAGGACTACAGTGGCTCGCCCCAGCTCGCCCTCCGAGTGGTACATCTCCTCCTTTGGGGCGCGATGCGTGGCGACGCTCGACCGGGGGAACAACTACCCCGAATGTTCGGGCGCGATCGACTGCGGCGAGTAGGCAGCGCGTCTCAGTCGACGCTCCGGCACTGGATTGGGTCGACTTCAACCCCGATGCTGCGAGCATGGCGCAACGCCACCGCTTCGACCCGATCCGCATGGCGACGTGGATCCGTCGCATCACGGCTCTGTGTGCAGTCGGCCTGTTGATCTTCGTGGTCACCTGCTTTGGTACCGAATGGGTGCCTCACGGCATGGACACCGTGCCTTCGATGCCGACCGGTTCGTGGTGCGTCGTCGATCGCCGCCAGAGTCAGCTCGCCGTCGGCGACAACGTCTTCGTGCAAGTGCCAGGCAAAGGCTTGCTGCTGTCGCGCATTGCGGAGCTCGGGCCCGACACCGTGACTTTGCGCAATCCCAACGACACCTCCACCGTGCCCGACAGCCGCACGCTCGGTGCGCTGCCGCGGCGCGCCGTCAAGGGCATCGTTCGCTTGGCGTTGCCGCCTGGTGCCGCCGATCGAGGGATTCCGCGTGGTCGATGAACGCGCGTTCACGGCGAGCCTCGCGCACTTCTTCGGCTCCGCGCGCGACGTCGAGGTCGGCATCGGCGACGACGCCGCCGTGGTGAAGAACCGCGGCGCCGAGTCGGTGCTGTGCTGCGATCCCGTCGTCGAAGGCGTGCACTTCGCGAGCGACGCGCCGCCGCAACTCGTCGGGCGCAAGGCCGTCAACCGCAATCTCTCGGACCTCGCTGCCATGGCGGCCGTGCCCGATTGGCTCTTGGTCTCGCTCGTGCTGCCGCACGGTTACGCGCCGCGCCGTCGTCGCGCCTTGCTCGAAGGCCTGCGCGCTGCGGCTCGCGCCGGTGGCTGCACGGTCGTCGGTGGCGATGTCGCGACGAGTGATGGTCCGCTCGTCGTCACCGTCACCGCGATCGGCCACCTGGCAGGCCGCGCGCTGCTGCGAAGCACTGCGCGCGTCGGCGACACGCTGCACGTGACGGGGCCACTCGGTGGTTCGTCTCGCGGTCACCATCTGCGCTTCCGCCCAGCCTTGCGCGAAGGCGTTTGGCTGGCGCAGCAGCGCGCCGTTCACGCCGCGATCGACGTCAGCGACGGATTGCTGCTCGACCTGTACACGCTGCTGCAAGCCAGCGGCGGCCTCGGTGCGGAGCTCGACGCCGAAGCCGTGCCGATCCGCGCCGCGGCCCGGGCCCTGGCCAAGGGCGATCGCGCGGCCGCGCTGCAACACGCACTCGGCGATGGCGAGGACCACGTGCTGCTGTGGACGCAGGCGGCGGGCTCGACCTTGCCCGCTGGCGGCCCGCTCACCAAGCTCGCGCGCCGTCCGATCGGGCGCGTGGTGGCCGGCTCGGGACTCTGGCTCGCGACCGATGGTCGCCGCGAGCGAGTCGCCCCTGTAGGTTTCCGCCATGGTTTCGCCGCACCACACCTTGCACCTGCCCGCTGACCCGGCAGCGACCGAACGGCTCGGCGCCTGGCTCGGCCAGCATCTTCGCCCCGGCAACGTGGTGGGCTTGGTCGGCGAGCTCGGCGTCGGCAAGACGACGCTCGTGCGCGGCATGGCGCGAGGGCTCGGCACCCTCGACCCCGAGGCCGTGTGCAGCCCGACGTACTTGCTGGTCATCGAGCACCCCGGCCGCGTGCCGCTGTTGCATGCCGACGCCTACCTGCCCGCCAAGCTGGCAGGGTTTCTCGACGACGGCGGGCTCGAGTACCTGCTCGATCCGGCGGCCGTGGCGGTCGTCGAATGGGCCCAACGGGTCGCCAAGCACCTGCCTGAACGCACCTTGTGGGTCGAGTTGTCGATGTCGGCCGAGCCCGGACGGTCCGTGCGGGTCCGCTGCCAGCGAGCCGAGCACTATCCCTTCTTGGCGGAATTGCCGAAGATGTGGGCGGCGGACTGAACCCGGCCACCGGTCGACCGTTGCAGCGTGTCGTGCCGGTTCGGAACGGTCGCCGTCTCCCGTTCCCCAGCCCATAGCAGCACGCCGCGAACTCAGCAGTCTCCGTTCCCGGTCTCTGTTCCTCGGTCGAGCCAGTCCGGTGAAGCACCAACCGCAGAAGAACCACGCGCCCCCACCCGGTCCCGACGGAGAAGTCGACCTGCTCGCGAACTACCGATGCGGCGATGCGCAGGCCTTCCGGCAGCTCGTCGATCTCTACCGCGATCGCATGGTGCAGTTCTTCTACCGCCTCTGCTGGGACCGGGATCGCGCCGAGGACCTCGTGCAGGACCTCTTCATCAAGCTGCTGCTCGGCAGCCGGCGCTACCGGCCCGAAGGCCGCATGAACACGTTCGTCTATCGCGTCGCGACGAACCTGTGGATCGACCACTACCGCCAGATGCGGCCGCGGCCGAAGTTCTACTCGTTCGATCAGGTGACTCTGGCTGGCCGCGAGATCGACAGCGCGATGGACTACGCGGGCCCCGATGTTTCGCCCGTGGATCAGCTGTCGGACAGCGAGGAGAAGATGGCGATGCGCCGCGGCCTCGAGAGCCTGACCGAGCCGCACCGGTTGGTGTTCGAGTTGGCCGTTTACCAACAGCGTCCCTACGGCGAGATCAGCGAACTGCTCGAGATTCCGGTCGGCACCGTGAAGTCGCGTATGCACAACGCCGTGCAGGCGCTCAAGCAGATGCTCGGCGAAGTGCCCGAGCAGTCGCTGCCGCAGCGGCGCACCGGGGGTGCCTCGTGACGGACGCCATCGAACGGGTTGTGGATGCGGACGATGCAACGCACCTCACGCTGGTCGATCTGCTGTTGGCACAAGGCTCGCCGTCGGCTCAGGCGGCACTGCGCGAGAAGGTGGCGAACGAGCCACAGTTGGCCCTCGAGATGGCCGAGACCGTGGCGCTGATCGAGCAGTTCCGTCAACTCCGCGTCGAACCCAGTGCGCAGTTCGCGGGCCAGCTCGCAGACATCGTGCATCGAGCCGAGCGCCGCATCTCCGAGCCGAGGGCTTCGTGGTGGAAGCCGGCCTTGGCCATGGCTGCCGCCGCAGCGTTGACCTTTGCCGCGCTGTGGCAGTGGGGTCCGCGTGGTGGCGAAAAGCGCCAAACGGAGTCGGTGCGCGCGAGTGCGTTCGAGCTGCAGCGCGCGAGCGGCGCCGGCGCAGCGGGGGCGACTGAGTCCTCCGCGGTTGCCGCACTAGAGTTCCCGACGCAGTCTCCGAGAGTGGCCCCGAGAGTGGCCCCGACAGTTGCTACGCAGACCGTGGCGATCCCGCCGAGTCGCATCGTGCAAGAGTCGGCCGAGGTGGCGTGGCAGTCGATGGTCGAAGTGATGCGCAATCGCCTCGACATGGAGCCTTCGCCTCGCCTCAGCGAAGCGTTGAACTCGCGGCTGCAAGCGCCGCGCGATTCGCTGGGGAGCTGGCTGGATCCGCGCAACGCACTCGTGCTGCTGCGGCTCGACCACGAACTGCGGGCGAGTGCCGAACTGCGGCGTCGCGCCATGCGCAACCAGGGTGGGATGGAAGCCGCGGATGCGCGCGTGCAGGAACTCGCCGACCAGATCGCCGCCGAACTGGTTGCGGTCACGGGCACGGACGGCGCTAGTGTCGGCGAGGTGGCTTTGGCGGTGCGCGCCCAGATCGCCGCCGGCTCGTCGTCAGCCGCGCGCGCCGCGGCCGTCGCGGCTGGCAGCGAGTGGCTGGCAACACGACTGCCAACGTACTCCGACGCGAACCTCGTTGCCGCGCTGGCCTCGTTGGTCGAGGTGGCCGCCGTGCAAGGCACATACACAGACCTGGTCGCTGCGCATGGCGAGCGGCTCGTGGCGGAAGTGTTGCGCGCGGAGGATGCCTGGAAGCGACGTCGTCCGGCTCTGTTGACCGGACGCATCGATGCGGCAACCCTGGGCTGTGCGGGTCGCCTGCTGCGCCTGTTGCCCGGCCTCGGGACCGACGCGGCGCGCTGTGGGCTCGTGCGGCAACTGGTGCTGGGTCGCCTGCAGGAGCGCCGCGACGCCGGCGAAGATGGCCCCGACGTGTTGGTGGCGATGGTCTACGGCTGTTGCGACTTGATGCCGGAAGCAGAACGCGACGAAGTCGAGCGGCAGCTGAGCCGCTGGAAGCCTGTGCGTCTGGTCCCGGATTTCGTCACGGTCCAGCAGTATGCGTGGGCGATCGAGCCAGGTCGTTTGGGCTTCACGCGGCTGCAGCGGGAGCTGCGGCGCCTCTCGATCCTGCCGGCACCGACCGCGCTCGACGAGCGGGCGGCCTTTTGTCTGAGCTTGGCGACCAACTACGCCGCGTTCCACGACCAACTTCCGTTCTCCATCGGGGATTGAGCGGCGGCACCGAACCTCGCGCGCGTGAGCCGCTCAGTTTTTGCCTGGGCAACGTATGGAGCGTCGGGTACCACGCTCGCTGTGCCAGCCGTGCATACGCCTATGGTCAAAGCGGTAACCGATTGCCGTCTTCTCGTTGTCGTTGGCGCGTGCTTGCTGCCTCCCGTGCGGGCGCAGGAAGTGCCGACGTCGCCACCGCGGGCAGCAGCGGTGCAGGAACCACAGGTTCCCGTCGACGCCGATGCGGAGCGACGCGGGGCGCCGATTCGCCTGCTCTCGCTCGACGACGTGTTGCGCTTCGGCCGCTTGAACAACGTCGGCTTGCGCGCCGCGGAACTGCTGCCCGAGCAAGCGCGCCTCGATGTGGTCTTCGCCGAGGCCGGGTTCGAGCCCGAGCTCTACGGCAGCGGCGGGTATGCCGAGAGCGAGTCCCCGCAGCGCAACGCGTTCCAACCGTCGGTGTCCCGCACGACGATCGACGCTACGGTCGGCTGGCGCCAGCGTGTCATCACGGGCGGGTTGTTCGATCTCGCCTTCCAGCCAGCGCGTTTCGAGACCACCGGTTCGAGCGCGTTCCCCGATCGCCAGTTCTCATCGGAGTGGGGGCTCTCGTTCCGACAGCCGCTGCTGCGCGGTGGTTGGACCGACTACAATTTGGCGCCCGTCGAAACTGCGCGTTACGCCGTCAGCCGGGCGGGGCACGAGTTCGACCGCGCCGTGCAGGACACGCTGCTGCAGGTCGTGCTCGCCTACTGGGAACTCGTGTTCTCGCGCGAGAACTGGCGCGTCGGTGTGTCGGCCCTCGCCGTGGCGCAAGAACAACTGCGCATCACCGAGGAGCGCATCCGCGTGCGCGAGCTGGCCCCGCGCGATCGCGTCGCCGACCAGGCCGAGGTTGCGCGTCGGCGCGAAGAACTGATCACCGCTGAGAACGTGATCCGTACGCGCGAGGACGACCTGCGCCGGTTGCTGTTCGACGCCACCGATCCGTCCCTGTGGAACTTCAACCTGCGGCCGACGGAAGGAATCACGGTCGTGCCCGAGCCCTTGGATCTGGCCTACGAGCAACTCGTCGAAGTGGCCATGGTGCACCGGCCCGACCTCGGCAGTCTGCGCAGTGCGGTCGCGGCCGCCGAGGTGTCGCTGCTCGAGGCCGAGCGCGACACGCTGCCCACCCTGGACTTCATCGGCGCGTATTCGAGCGATGGCGTGCGCGACCAGTTCCACTTGGCTTGGCGCGACTCCGTCGACCAGCAGTACCCGGATTGGTCGGTGCGCCTGGAGTTCGTCGTGCCGATCGGCAACCACGCCGCGCGGTCGCGCCAGCAGCGCGCTGCGCTCGAGGTCGAACGGCAGCGGCGGCTGCTGCACGCCGCGACGTTGGACGTGACCAAGCAGGTGCGCGAGGCAGTTCGCAACGTGCAGAGCCTCGCCGAGAGTGTGCTCGCCAGCGGCGAATCGGTGCGCTTGGCCACCACGAACCTCGAAACGGAACAGGTCAAGCTGCGCGTCGGCGCCTCGACGGCGTTCGAGGTGCAGCGGCGCAACCAGGAGCTCAGCGAGGCGCGCAGCCGCCATCTGCGCAATCAGCTCGACTACCGGGTGTCGCAGAGTCGATTGTTGCATGCACAGGGTCTGCTGCAGGTGCCCCGATCCGATTAGGCTCGGGGTGACACCCGGCGGCGCGATCCGGGGTGACGTTTACCCGGGACCGGACTACCTAACCCCCGAATGTCGACGATGGTCCGACCGCGAATGTTCCTGGCAAACTGCCTCGCCCTCCTGTGTTGCGCGCCAGCCGGTGCGCAGGGTCCCGGTGGCGGTGGCGTCCCCGGAGGCGGTGGCGCTACAGCGCCTGCCCAGACAGCGCCTGCCCAGACAGCGCCGGCCCAGGCAGCGCCGGCCCAGGGCAACCCCTACAACCTGAAGCCGTTCCACGCCGACTTCCCGGTCGTGCTCGACTACCCAGCGCGCCTCGGCCTCGAGTACGACCGCACGCGCCGGCAGGTCCTCGAACGGCTGGCTGCCAACCTGCAGGGCAACGTGCGCCGCGAAGCCTGGCACCTGGCCACCGAGTTCTTCTGGCGAGCCCCCGAAGACGCCGTCGAGCCGCTCGTCGCGGCGATGGACCGCGTGTTTGGCAATCCCGCGCTCGATGACGTCGTCAAGAACTGCGTCGAGGCCATGGGCAAGATGGCCAACGAGGAGCTCGACGTGCCGCTGCAGCGTGCGCTCGAGCACTCGAACCCCAACGTGCGTCAGGCCGCGTTCGCCGCGCTGGCGACGTCGGGCAAGGCCAGCACGCTGCCCAACATGGCAGCCTGGTTCGAGCGCATGGACGGTCGCGCTCGCGCCGCCTGGCTGCGATCGCTGCGCGTGCGGTTGGGTGCCGAGGCGACGCCGATCTTCAAGCAGCTCATGATGGCCGATTACCAGAGTGCGGTGCGCGACCAGGTGCTGCGCGAGACGCTGCAACTGCCGGCCGCCAACGCAGCGGAGATCCTGCGCGGCCGCTGGCC
>JBDSBS010000880.1:0-5205 GCA_039921435.1 Planctomycetota bacterium
CGACTCGGTCAGGATCAGTTTGCCGATGTCGTGGATGAGGCCGCAGGTGTAGGCATCATCCTTCGTCATGCCGGCCGCGATCGGCGAACGCTCGGCCGGCATGCGACAGGCTGAAGCTGTGGTCCCAGAGCCACTGCGCGTCGAAGCCAAAGACCTCGGAGGTGCTGCCGAACGTCTGCAGCACGGTCGCCTGCACGACGAGGTTCTTGAGGCTCTTGATGACCTTGAGGCCCAGGATCGAGCAGGCCAGGTTGACGTTCGAAACGGGGTTCTTCAGGCCAAGGAACGAGCTGTTGACGAGGCGCAGGAGGCGCGTCGCAAGGGCCGGGTCCTTCTCGATGATCGCGGCCGCTTCTTTGGCCGAGCCCTCGGGCGAGTTGACGACGTTCGTGATCTCCGTGAGGACTGTCGGGATGGTCGGGATGTTGACCGTGCCATCGATGAGCTCTTCGAGTTCGGCAGTGGTGCTGATCATGGGCAGGCCTGGGCGGGGTCCTGTCCATAGTTCGTCGCCGCGCTGATCTCGACTTGACCGCGTCGGTCACCGCTGCTGCACGAATGCGGCATCGCTGTAGCGTTCGGCGCAGAGGCGCGCTGCCAGGGTGCGTTCCGCCGCGTCGAGCTCGCCATCTTGCAGGACCAGTTCGAGAACCCCGGCAATGTGTTGGGCCAGTTGATACTGCAGCTTGCCCAGGAACGCTGCATCGTCGGTTGTGACGTCGGCAACGTCGGCTACTGCCGCTGTGAACGGAGTCAGCGCTGGCCTTTGCAGCACCAGCGAACCATGGTGCAGCAAGCGCGGTTGCGGTGTGCGAATGCGGCGCTGGGCCGAGCCCAGCAGCTTGCCGCGCGCGGTGACCACGTCGTCTCGACCGGCCTCGGCAAAGCACCAGCGGTCGATCGGTCTGGCGCCGGGTGAGGCTCCCGCCGAAAGACGCTGACTTTGCACGCCGGTGGCCGCGAGTGCAGCTATGGCGGCGTCGTGCAGCAAGCGGTAGCTCGCCGCCACATCGCCCGGCAGCAAGTGGGTGTTGAGGGTGAGGGAGAACGTGAGTTCGTCGCCGTGGTGGATCGCGCCACCGCCGGTCAAGCGCCGCACGATGGGCGTTCCCGCTGGCAGGTCGGCGAAGTCTTCGGCGCGCTGGAAGTAGCCGAGCGACACTGTGTGTGGCGACCAGGCGTAGAGGCGCAGAGTTGGTTGGCTGCCAAGGCGCAGCAGCGCTTCGTCGACCGCCATGTTCCATGCCCCCGGCGCGGCCTCGTCGACGATCAATCGCAGCGCCGGTTCGAGTTTCCGCAACACGGCCGGCCCACTCACCCCTCGGCTTTGCAGTGCGCGTCGTAGGCCTTGGCGTCGAGCAGATCGGGCGACTTGGCGTTGACCTTGACCTTGATCATCCAAGCCTTCTCGAACGGTTCCTGCGACAGCCACTCGAGGTTGTCGGGCAAGTTGCCGTTGCTGTCGATCACCTCGCCCGTGACGGGCGAGTAGAGACTACTGACGGCCTTGACGGATTCGATCTCGCCAAAGCTCTCGCCGATCGTCACGGACGCGCCCTTTTGGGGCAGGTCGAGGAACACGAGGTCGCTGAGGTGCGAGACGGCGAAGTCGGAGATGCCGATAGTGGCGACACCGTTCTCGATCTTGCACCACTCGTGGCTCTTGAGGTAATGGCGGTCGGAGGGACGCATGGTTTCACTTCTCGCAGTGGGGGATGTGGGCCGCCTGCTCATCGCGCCCGCTTGTAGAACGGCAATGGCACGACGACGCACGGTTCGGGTTTGTCGCGCACGAGGAACTCGAGCTTCGTGCCGGGAGCAGCCAAGTCGATGCGAACGTAGGCTGTCGCGATGTTCGTGTCCAACGTTGGCGAGATGTTGCCCGAGCAGACGTGGCCGATCTGGGCGCCGCCGTGCATCAGGGGGTAACCCTGGCGGGGGCAGCGCTTGCTGGTGCTCGTCAGGCCGACGAGTTTGCGACCGGGGCCGCCGGCGGCGAGCAGTTTCTCGAGGGCCTGCTTGCCCGTGAAGTCGTGGTTCATCTTGACGGCCCAGTCGAGGCCGGCTTCGAGCGGGTTGGTCGACTCGTCGATCTCGTGGCCGTAGAGCGGCATTCCCGCTTCGTGGCGCAGCGTGTCGCGCGCACCGAGGCCGATTGCGGTCAGACCATCGGCGCTGCCGGCGGTGAAGAACGCGTCCCAGACCTTCTTGTCGTGGCCGCCGGGCACGTAGATCTCGAAGCCGTCTTCGCCGGTGTAGCCGGTGCGCGAGAGTGTCATCGGGATGCCGCAGACGTCGGTCTGCATCCACGCGTAGTACTTGAGCTGGGCCAGGTCGCCCTTGCAGAACCGCTGCGTGATCTGTTGCGACAGCGGCCCCTGGATCGCGATCATGCCCAGCTTCTTGGTGCAGTCTTCGATCGCGACGTCGAAGCCCTTCGCCGTGTTGCGCATGATCTCGAGGTCGCGCGCCGTGTTGCCGGCGTTGACGACGACGAAGAAGCCGTCGTTCTTCGGGTTCCTGTAGACGAGGATGTCGTCCTGCGTGAGCCCGAGCTCGTTGAGTAGCATCGCGTAGCGGATGCGGCCCGGCTGGATCGCAGCAGCGTCGTTGGTCTGCACCTTCTGCAGGAATGCTTCCGCCTGCGGGCCAGAGACGCGCACGCGTCCCATGTGACCAAGATCGAACAAGCCCGCCTTGGTGCGCACGGTGCGCGCTTCGTCGAGAATGCCGCGGTACTGGACCGGCATGTTCCAGCCGCCGAACGGCACCATGCGGGCGCCGAGGGCTTGGTGAACGGACTCGAGGGCGGTTGCTTGCATGGTGGCTACGGCGGGTGGCGGAGTGTAGCCATCGTGCCACAACGAAGCCAGTTGTCGGCCACGGCGTGCGCGAGACCGCGAATCAGTCTGCCTCGGCCGAGGCGGCCAGTTTGGCGAGCAGTGTTCTCAAGCTGCTCGGCGTCGGCAGCGTGTGCGGCACACCCTTGGCCGGGCCGCCGATGTTCACGACGAATGCGTGCTCGGGCATGTGGTGGAACATGTCGAGGTCGGTGCGATCATCGCCAGCGCACAGTACGAATGCGTCACCGTTGCCGGCCAGCTGCGATGCGACATAGGCGCCCTTGTCGATGCTCTTCGCGCTCACTTCGAGCACGGCGTGGCCTACCAAGGTTTCGGCCGGGGCGTTGGCGAGCATCTGTTCGATGTTCAGGCGCCGAGCGCAGCTTGTGCAGGATGCCCTTGGTGTAATCGAGGCGTCGACGCCGAGGCCGATGCGGCGGCCTTCGCTGAGGATCCGATGCGTCCCGGGAAGTAGTGCAGCAGCGGCCACAGCGTGCTGCCGCACAGCCAGCAGAACTTCAGCCCGACAACTTGCGCGCCAACTCGTCGAGGTCGCAGCGCACAAGTTCGCTCGGCACGATCGGTCCCAGCTTGCGGAAGCGCAGCCGCTCGGCGGCCGAGCCGCAATCATCTCGCATCGGGACCATGGGAGTCATGCCCCTGCTCTCGTCAGACAACCTACCGCCTTCGGCGCTGCCGCTCGGCAACTTGCTCTCGGTCCGCGGGGCGATGCCGTCGGCGCTCGAGTCGCCACCTGGCAAGAGTGCGTCGCGGCCCGGTTCAAGCGGCAGGTCGCCGCGCGACGGCCCGCGGCGGCCCGGAGAGAGCGGGCGCAGGGATCGCCACATGGCTCGCGCCCCGGTGTCGTCGAACCCTCGGTCGTCGCAGTCGCGCTCGTCGAAGTCGATGCCGTCGAAGTCGGTGCCCGCCAAGCGGGGCTCGAACAGCTCGAACGGGTGCCTGAGCCTAGCGAAGCGGTACGGGTCGGCGCGGCGAGCGTGTTCGAATTCGCGACGCCAACCGGCGTAGTCGCCGGTGTCGAAGGCGATGCGGCCGAGGTGCACGTAGGCGCTGAAGTCGGCGCCGCGCAACACGAGCACGCGTTCGAAGTGGCGCCGTGCAGCTACTCGGCAGCCCACGCGGTACACGACCCAGCCGCAGAGCGAATGGATACGCGCACACAACGCTTGCAGGGCTCGACCGACTGAACGCATTGGCCGGCACAGTACGACCCCCGGCGCCCGACGGCAAGGTGTGCATGGTCCCGCCCGGGGTCGGAGCTGGGTCGGAGCCCCCGTGGCGTGCGGGTTTCTTGCATCGCCTCAACGTGCCGTGAGAGGCAGTCGATAGGACGGGTCGGGAAACTCGGAAAGCAACCGGACCTGCACGACATCCATGGCACTACGAGGCGATCTGGCAAGTGTAGACTTGGCGCAGGTGTTTCAGATGCTGGCCCTCAACAAGAAGGTCGGCCTGCTGAGTATCCAGTCTGCCAAGTTGTGGAAGGTGCTCTACTTCGATCAGCGAGGTGTCACCGTGCACCACAACCTCCATCGCGTGCTCGATCGCGTGGTGGCAGGCCTCGTGCGCAGTGGACGGCTCACCGAAACTGCGGTCGACGAGGTGCGGGACCATGCGGCGCGCATGGGGCAGCCGCTGACCGACAGCTTGCTCGCCGGTGGATACCTCCAGGCCAGCGAACTCGAGGAGCAGTATCGCATCGAGCTCGAGGAGGACATCTACGACCTGTTCTTCTGCCGCGAGGCCAAGTTCGAGTTCCACGAGGACGTATCGCACATCGAGGGGCGCGACGGCGTCGTCGACGAGCGGTTCTTCTTCAATTGTGACAGCGTCATCATGGAGGCCGCCCGTCGTATCGACGAGTGGACCTACATCAGCGAACGCGTGCCGACGACGGCCGAGGTGCTCGTCGCCATCGCCGAGTCGATCGATGCCGGGGAGTTCGGCGTCGATACGCCCGCGGTGTTCGAATTGCTCGATGGGCGCCGCAACGTTGCGCGCATCGTCGAGATGACGGGACTGTCGACCTTCCAGGTCTGCAAGGGCTTGAGCCAGTTGCTCGACGCCAACGCCATCGCACCGGTGGCGACCGAAGACTTGCTGGCGTTGGCCAGCGAGTGCATGACCGAGGGCCGCTTGCAGGATGCGGTCAACCTGTACGAGAGAGCCATCGGGCTCGGTGTCGGTGTACCGGAGGTCCATTCATTGGTCGCCAAGGCGTACCAGACGGCCGAGGAATACGAGAACGCGGTCTACCATCTCGAATGTGAGGCAGAGCATCGTCTGTCCTCCGGTGACCGTTCGGGTGCGGCGCGGCGCTTGTTCGAAGTCAAGCAGCTCG
>JBDSBS010000881.1:0-7322 GCA_039921435.1 Planctomycetota bacterium
GAACGAAGGTGACGTTCGGCGGTGGAGGATCCTGCGCCAACCGAACCTCATCGCGCCGCAGCAGCCCGAGCGCGAAGAGCACGCCGACACCTGCCACCACGACGGCGGCGGCGATCCACCAAGACGCCGCTGGGTGCTGAGGCCTCATCGCGACATGCGACGACGCGCGAGCCGGCGGCGTCGCCAACTCTTCTGCGAGCAACACGTCGACGAACCGCGCCCGTCGTCTAGCAGCACGTCGTTCTCCAGAACGTTCTCCTTTTCGTCGCTCACGGGACATCCTCTGAATGCACTCGGCCAACACCTGCCGCACTCTGCCCAGCAACGACTTCACACCTTCGACGCCGATGCCGACCGCCGCCGCGATCGCCTCGCGCGACAGTCCCTCGCAGTAGCGCAACTCGACGACACGCCGCGAACGCTCGGGCAGCCGCCCCAGGCACTCACTCAGTGCTCCGCGTTGCGCATCTCCACCGTCGTCCTGCATCTGCTCGCACCAGGCCGCGTTCAAGCGATCGAGGTCGTGCACTTCGCGCCGTCGGCCCAACCGCCGCAGATGCAGTCGCAGCGCATTGCGCGCCGTCGTCAGCAACCACGGCAGCGGCGCCTGCTCCTCCGCGAACGTGCGCACCGCCGCGAGCGTCGTCGCCTGGGCAAGGTCGTCGAGGCTGTCGCGCGATGCCCCGAGGAACCGCAAGTAGCGCCGCACACGCACGAGTTGCTGAGCCGGCCAGCACAGCTCGGGCACGGGCGGTGGTCCAGGGTCGGTCGCGGGCTGCATGCAGAGAAGATGCTGCGCGCGCGCGAACGGGGGCAACCAAGTGAGGAATCGGCTCGGGCCCGGCAACGTGGTGTTGCTCGCGCGGGACTGGGCAGGTGCCGAGGAGCCTATCGTTTGTTCGGTGCGCCATCGAGCCCCTGCCCGCGCGACAGCAAGAACGCCATCAGTTCGCGCAGTTCGTCGGCCGACAGCCGAGCGAGCAGGTTCGCCGGCATCGGCGACAGCTTCGACGGTTCGACCTTGGCGACGTCGGCGACCGGCACGCGCACGAGCACGGCATCGGCCACGGCCGGCATGACCTCGTAGACCTCGGCGTCGCCGTGGTTCGTCTTGACGATGTGGCCGAACAGCGCCGTGCCGTCCTTCTTGGTCAGCACCGAACCCGAGTACTGGTCGCTGACCACCTTGCTCGGCTCGATCACGGCCTCGAGCACGTCGCGCGGTGTGAACTTGTTGCCGAGACTCGTCAAGTCGGGGCCGTGGTTGCCACCTTCGCCAGCGAAGTAATGGCACGAAGCGCAGCCGATCGCATGAAACAGGTTGTGGCCCGCGCGCACGTCGGCGCCCGTGAGTCCCTCGCGCACGGCCGCTTCGGCATCGGCGAGCTGCCACACGCGACCCGGCCCCTTCGGCGGCACCGCCGCGAACTTCGGCGCATCGGCTTTCGCCTTGCCGACGAGATCTGCGAGCTGCTGCTGCTCGGCTGGCGTGCAAGTCTCCCAGCCCGCGTCGATCATCTTCTTGAGGTAACCGTCATAGCTCGAGCCGCCCTTGCGCGTGCGCGCTTCCGTGAGGAACGTGAAGAACGTGCGGCGCTGCTCGAGCGTCCAGCCGTGCTTCACGGTGCGCAGCGCGTTGGCAATCGCGATCTGGCCGATCGGCGGCATCGCAGCGAGCATCGTGTCGATGACGCCGCCGTAGGTCGCGTTGCGCTTGGTGACGTTGGCCCACGTTGGTGGCGGCGACGGGCGCATGGGCGCCAACTGGGGCACCGCCTTGTCGAGCAGGCCAGGTGCACCGACGTGGGCGAGCAATTCGACGAGGTCGGCGTCCTGGCGTTCGTCGCCGGTGGGTAGCAGCGGCAACAGTCGTTCGGCGATGGTGCGGCGCTGGGTCTCGCTGGCTGGCCCCAATCGCAGCAGGGCAAGCGCGTGCACGCGCAACCAGGCGATGCGGTCGAGCTGGCCGAGCGGTGCGAACGGCAGCTTGGCGAGTGCTACCAGCACCGGCTGCAGATCGCTGGCCTCACCCTGACGCGAAAGCGCCAGCAAGCCAGCGAGCGAGCGGGCGGCGTGTGCGGGATCGACAGCGAGCACGCGCGCGCGCCACGACGCAACCGGCAGCCGTTCGAGTGCGATGCGAAGGCCGACCGCTTGCAGCCGCTGCGTCCGCGCGTCGGCCGGTGAAGCCTTCGGTTCGCCCTCATCAGCTGCCGCGAGGATCGCTTGGGGCGAACGAGTTTCCGTGGCCGACCAGGACATCGGTGCGCCCCACACGCCACCGCTTCGGTCGAGGCCGATGTACGGCGCATCGCTGTGATCGTGGCCGCCCGGCACGCGCAGCAGCGTCGACGCCAGCCCGCGGCCACCGGTGAGCAGGAACGTCGCCCCTTCGACCACGGCGACATCGGTCAGCGGCAACGGCGCCCCGGTCAGCCAAGGCTGCCCATCGAGATAGACGGTGCCAAACGTCCAGTCGAGGGCCAGCACCGACGACCGCGCGCCGTTGAAGTGCAGCTGCCGCTCCATGCCGGTCGGCGAACCGGGCCCGAGATCCAACAGTGCCGCTGGCGCGTCGGGATAATCCGCGGGCCACTTCGCGCTGCCGATGCGCCAACCGTAGTCGACGCCGCTCTGCACGCGCAGCAAACGGGTCGGGCGATACCAAGGCAGGCCCATGTCCCACTCCATGTCCGCGTCGTAGGTGACGACGACGCCGTTCGGCAGCACGACGAGGTCGTACGGGTTGCGGAAGCCGCAGCAGATCAGTTCCCAACGTTTGCCGTCGGGGTCCACCTGACACACCCAACCACCGGGCGGGGAGTGACCTTCCCAGTACGGGTTCGGGTCGTCGAGGCGCGGCAGCAGACGGTCTTCCTGCCAGTTGGTCGGCACGCGGCTCGCAGCGAGTGTTGGCATCTTGGTCTGGTTGCCGCACAACACCAGCAGGTTCTCGCCGTCGGGTGCGATGACGACCGAATGTGGACCGTGTTCGCCCTCGCCTTCGAGCGCGCGCAACAACTCGATGCGGTCGAGCACGTCGTCGCCGTTGGTGTCGGTGAGTCGATAGAGCCCCGACTGCTTGCCGTTGACGACGGCGTAGAGCGCATCGCGAGACCACAACAGGCCGTGACAGCCGCCAAGCTCCACAGGCACCCGTTCGATCGCCGTCAGCTCGCCAGCACGAATCGCCGGCACCACGCGATAGAGCCCGCTCTTCTGGTCGCTCGCGTAGAGCCGCCCCTTGTCGTCGGCACACAGCGACACCCACGAACCGAGCGAACGCGGCACCGACAGCAGCTCGAGAACCTGCGGCTCGACCCAGCCGGGCTGCTTGCTCTGCTCTGCGTACCCAGGCCACTCGATCGTCGTCGAGACCACCGCGACCTGGGGCACATCGGCGGGCGTCAGTGTGCCGAGCGCATCCGCGCCGAGATCGGGCGTCCACGGTGCACCTTCGGCTCCGAGGGCCGCCAAGACCCGCGCCGGCACCCACGCCGCATCGTCGAAGCCGGGCGCGTTCCAGCCATCGGGATCGTCGCCGTGACACTTCCACGCGGCGTCACTAACCAGTTCGCGGTCCTGCCCGTTCGCTTGCCATGACAGGCGCAACACGAGCCCCGCCGGCCCGCCTTCATTCGAGCCATGCACGCCGATGACGTTGTCGCCCGCGCGCAGGTGCTCGGCCACATCGACGGTGACGGGTGCTTTCCAGTCATCACTCTGCGCGACCTTCTGCCCGTTGACATAGACACGACAATGGTTGTCGCCGGTCGCGGCGAGCCTAGCTGCCGAGGGCACGCGATCGAGTGCGAACGAACGGCGCAGGAACAGATCTTCGCCATCGCCCGGCTTGTCGTCCCACAGCCATTGCGGTGTGAGCCCCTTCGGCGCTGCTTGCCGCTGTGCCTCCCGTCGCAGCAGAGCCGCGACGGCATTGGGGACCGGCACGTGTGCCGCCATCGCGTCGACGCTTTTGTACTCTCGCAGTGCAATGTTCTTGAACCACACGGTCATCGGTGCACCGGCGTGCAGTTGCAGCGCGATGCGGCCGCGGTGCTGGGTGTTGGCACGCAGATCGTGCACGGCCGTGACGACTCGGCCGTCGAGTTCGTGCCAGAGCAAGTCGCCGCGCGCGACGATGCGCAACGTGTGCCATTGCGCGAGATCGACGCCGCGCACCTTCGCAATGGCGCCTGACACTTGCGCTCCCGAGTCGCGCCAGCTCACCATCTGCCCCTGCCTCGCGACGATGCCAGCCCCCTGCTCGTCGTAGAGCATCCCCAGGTAGTTCGGCGTGCTGTGGATGTCGCACTGCGGGCCGGCCAAGCGAAAGCCCTCCCCCGGCAACTCGCGGCTGCGGTACTGGATGCCGCTGTTGTTGTCGCCTTCGAGCCGCATCTCGGCGAACAGCTCGAAGTCGACGGGCTCACGCAAAGCCCAGATCAAGAACGTGTTTGTCGCGAGAGGGGCGCCGACCGTCGAGCCAGTGAGGCAGCCGTCGCGCACGTTCCAGACGGTCGGGTCACCGCGCCAGCCCGCCAGGGTCGCGCCGTCGCACAGGGGCTCCAGCGGCGGCTGGGTCTGGGGCTCCAGCGGCGGCTGCGTCTGGGGCTCCAGCGGCGGCTGGGTCTGGGCCGCCAAGGAGGCTACGAGCAGCAATTGCACAAGAGGTCGGCGCATCGTGTCGTCAGTCTCACCGAGCCATCCGACCACGTCCACAACTCGCCGGCTGCCACGACCGCCAGTTGGCCCATTGCGTGCTACCCTTGGGGCATGCGCATGATCCCCCTGCTGCTGGGCACCCTTCTGCTCCAGGTTCCTGCCAAGGCCGACAAGTTCTGGCTGGCTGACCCAGCCAAGCAGAAAAACGCCGTCCAAGGCTCCTCCCCCGAGTACATCGAAGGCGTGCTGATCGCCGAGAGCGACGAGGGCTACCACGTCCGCATCGTCGGCGGCGAAGTGCTGCTGCCGAAGGCGTCGGTGTTCAAGATCGAGAAGGACAGCCTGTCGATCGACGCCATCGGCAAGTCCGAGAAGGACGCCCAGAATGCGCTCGAGGCCGCGGAACACGAGCGTCAGATGGAGCAAGCCACGGCCCAACGAAGGAAGCAGGTGCAAGCCGTCGAGGCCAGCGCCAGGAAGAGCGAGGACGCCGGACCAGTCGCCCTGCCGGGACCAGCCGCCGAGCCCTCCTTCGATCCCGTGCTGGGCGTCGTGCCCGAGCGACAGGCGATGAGCCAGAGCCAGCTGCAGCGCGAAGTGCAGCTCGCCTATGCGCTGACCAAGGACCGTCGCTACCTGAAGGTGCTGCGCCAGCTGCGCCGCCTGCGCTGACGCGCCGGGAAACGACGCAATGGAAGGCGGGCCCGAACCTGCGGTGCGCTAGCATCGGGCCTTCGCCCGACGGTATGGTGCCCGAGGACGATTCCTTGCCCAGGAGCCCCGGACCATGCACCGACTTGCCCCGCCGTCACTCGTTCTGCTCTTCGCCGCCTGCTCGTCCGATGCTGCCCAAGGGCACGTCGATCCACTCAAGGCCCCACTCGGCCTCGAGCAAGCCACCTTGGTGGCGGGCGTCGACAATCCACTGACGGCGGCGAAGGCCGAACTCGGCAAGCAGCTGTTCTTCGACCCGCGCCTGTCCAACAGCGGCAAGATGTCGTGCTCGAGCTGCCACCTGCCCGAGCAGGCGTTCACCGATGGCCGCGCCGTGTCGCCCAAGGACGACGGCAAGGACAACACGCGCAACTCGCCGACGATGCACAACGTCGGCTACCTCGACCGCCTCTACTGGGACGGCCGCACGGCGACGCTCGAGATCAACATCACGGCGGCCTGGAAGGGACAGCTCGGCGGCAAGCCCGAAGAAGTCGCCACGCGGCTCGCCGCGGTGCCGGCCTACGCCACGCAGTTCCAGGCAGCGTTCTCCGCCGGTCCTGCCGAAGCCACAATCGTGAAGGCGCTGGCGTCGTTCTTGCGCACGCTTCGCAGCGGCGACTCGGCCTACGACCGCTGGCAAGCGGACGCAAAGTACGCGATCGGCGAAAAGGCCAAGAAGGGCTACGACCTGTTCATGGGCAAGGCCGGCTGCGCCGCCTGCCACGCGCCGCCGCTGTTCACCGACAGGCTGTTCCACAACGTCGGCATCGGCATGAAGGCCGAGAAGCCCGACATCGGTGCGGCCACCGAGAAGGGACTCAACGACCCCGCCAAGACCGGCGCCTTCAAGACGCCGACGTTGCGCGACGTCGCCAAGACCGCGCCTTACTTCCACGACGGCAGCACCAAGACCCTAGCCGAGGTCGTGAAGCTGATGGCGTCGGGTGGCATCGACAATGCGCACAAGGACCCGGCGATGCTAGACCGGGGGCTCTCGGACGAAGAACTGGGCCAGCTCGTTGCGTTCCTCGAGGCCCTGACGGGCAACCAGAAGTTCAAAGCACCGAAGCTGCCGTAGCGGCGACTCGCGCGTTGCTCCCGCGCGTCGATCTGCGTTCAGCTGCGCGCCTGCCCGGCGATCGACTCGAGCTCTTCCCAGCGCGCGTAGAGCGCGGCGATCTGCTTTTGCAACTGCACTCGCCTGGCGGTGAGCTGCTCGAAGCGCTCGCGCCCCGCCGCCGTGTAGACCGTCGGATCTTGCAGCCCGGTGTCGACCTCGGCGAGTTCTCTTTCGGCTCGTTCGATCCTGGCCGGCAGCGAGCCGAGTTCTTGCTGCTCGCGCGTGCTCAGCTTCTTCTGCTTCTGCTGTGCCGGTGATGCCGCGACCTTCTTCTGCTTCTGTGCCGCATACGCATTCGCCGCGGCCTCGGCCTTCTCGGCGGCGAGGTGTTCGAGCAGCAGCGACAGGTCACCTTCGTGCACGCGGGCGTTGCCTTCGCCGTCGAGGTGCACGACGCGCGTCGCGATGCGGTCGAGGAACCAGCGGTCGTGGCTGACGACGATCGCCGCACCGGGAAACGCCAACAGCGCGTCTTCGAGTGCCCGCAGCGAGGCGAGGTCGAGGTCGTTGGTCGGTTCGTCTAGCACGAGCACGTTGCCGCCCTCGCAGAGCAACCGGGCCAGCAGCACACGATTGCGTTCGCCGCCCGACAACGACCCCACGCGCGCTTGCTTCATCGCACCTGGAAACAAGAACTGCTCGAGGAACGTCTCGACACGCTGCGCTCGGCCGCCAACGACGACGTAGTCGTTGCCGTGCGCGACCTCTTCGAGCACGGTCTTCTCGGGCGACAGCGTCGAGCGCTGCTGATCGATCGTCGCGTAAGTGACCGTGGGCCCGATCGCGACGGTACCACAGTCCGGCTCGAGCTGGCCCAGAC
>JBDSBS010000882.1:0-3004 GCA_039921435.1 Planctomycetota bacterium
GAAAAGCCGCCGGGCGGCGCGAAGATCACATTCTCGGTCGACAAGGGCGGCGAAGGTTGGGATGCGCCACCGCTGGCGTCGTGGCTCGAGAAGGCGAGTGCCAAGGCGTCGCAGACGTTCTTCAAGAAGCCCTGCGTCTACATGGGCGAGGGCGGCACGATCCCGTTCATGGGCATGCTTGGCGAGAAGTTCCCCGAGGCGCAGTTCATGATCACGGGCGTGCTCGGGCCGCAGAGCAATGCGCACGGGCCCAACGAGTTCTTGCACATCCCGATGGGCAAGCGGCTCACGGCGAGTGTGGCGATGGTGGTGCAGGAGCATTTGCTGCGCGACCGCAGCAGCGGCAAGGGCAAGGCGAAGGGCAAGAGCAAGGTGAGCGAGAAGAGGGGCAAGAAGTAGGGCTGCTGCGGGGACGCAGCGACGCCTTCGCCGGCGTTTTCGCTCGCCACGCGCAGATTCTGCGGTTGGCCAGCGGAAGTAGGTAGATCCAGAGAACAACGGCGCCGGCGGCCTTTTCTGGTCGGCGTTGGGTCGACTCAACCTTTGGTTGCGGCCGCCGCCGCGCTGAGAGACGGCGCGCCCTCGACCAAGCTCGCTACAGTTGTGCCTCGCCCCCGTCTCGAACCCACCATGCACCGACTCCTCCTCTCTGCTGCGCTTCTCATCACCCCTCTCGCTGCGCAAGCCCAGATCTCGCACGCGAACTTCGACACCTTCGTCTACGACAACGGCCAGAGCATGGGCGGGCCAAACCTGCTGCTCGCGATCAAGACGCAGGTGCCAACGAGCTTCCTCGCGACGCGCGTCGAGGTGTTCACCGGCGAGCGGACTGGGCTCAACACGATCGCGTTGTGGAGCCACGATGTCGCCAACAACAGGCCGCTCGCGCCGCTCGGCAGCGGCAGCTGGCAGATGGGCGTGACGAACAGCTGGCAAGGCGCGCCGCTCCTGACGCCGATTGCCTTGACCGCTGGTCAGGACATCTGGGTCGTGTGGGGTAGCCAGAACTCGTCGCAGGCCTCGGTGCAAGGCAACGGCGCAGGCGCACAGCCATACCGCGGCAGCTTCGACAGTGGCGCGACCTGGAACGGACCCTTCCAGGGACTGCAGTGGAAGTTCCGCATCTGGAGCGGGCCCGCGGGCCACTACGAATCGTACGGTGCTGGTTGCAGCGGCGGTGCCGGTGTGCCGCGACTGAGTTGGTTCGGCCTGCCACTGGCGGGCACCTCGTTCGACATCCGGCTCGACCGCGCAATCGCGAGCACGGTCGCGCTCCTGACCTTCGGCGATTCCAATGCAATCGCGAACGGCATTCCGCTGCCACTGTCATTGCAGTTTCTTGGCGCGCCCAACTGCTCGCTGCTCACTTCGTTGAACACCACGGTGACGAGTCTCGTCGACGTCACGGGCGAAGCAGTGCTCACGGTATCGATCCCGCCCAACCCGACGCTGGCTGGCTTCCGCTTCTACAACCAGTGGTTCTGCTTCGATGCGGCCGCGAATGCGTTGGGCTTCACGGCTAGCAACGGCGGCGCGGCGACTGTCGGCTTTTGATCGCCGGCTTCTGGCCGCCGGCTTCTTGACGGCCGGCACAGCCGGGGGCGCGGCGGCGGCTCGACTTCGTGCATTCCGTGAACCCTCGCGGCCCGCAGCGGGGTAGAGAGGGCATCCGCGATGTCGCACCCCGCCTTCGACGAACTGCTGCAGCACTCTGCCGCCCTGCGGCGTCTGGCGCGCGATCTGGTCGGTGCCTCGTCGGCTGACGACGTGCTGCAGGATGCGGCGGTCGAAGTGCTGCGCTCGCCGCCGCGGCGGCCAGGTCCTGCGCTGGGTTGGCTGCGCGGCGTCGTGCGAAACCTCGCTGGCAAGCGCAGGCGCGCCGATGCGGTGCGTCGGCGGCACGAAGCGGAAGTGGCGCATCGCGGCGAGTCGTTCGTCGAGGCCGGCGCGGAAGCGGCGGACACGCTGCGGCGGCTTACCGAACTGGTGACGACGCTGCCGGAGCCGTACCGCAGCACCCTGCTCGCGCGCTACCTGTCGGAGCGTTCGCCGAGCGAGATCGCAGCGGCGACGGGTGCGTCGGTGCAAACGGTGAAGACGCAGTTGCAGCGAGGGCTGCAGCTGCTGCGCGAACGCTTCGACCAGCGGCGTGAGGATTGGCGGGCGGCGCTGTGCGGTGCGTTCGGATTCGACTCCGTGGTGGGGGTCGGCGCGACTGCGCCGGGTGCGGTGCTGACGACGGTGGCTGTGACGAAGGGGATTCTCCTGATGACCACGACGACGAAGGTGACTCTTGCGGCGGTGGCGGTGCTGGCCGTGGGGTTCGGTGTTTGGCGCTGGTCGGGCATCGAGACTCCGGTGGTGGGCCGGGTCGTTGTCGCGCAGGATTCCGCGGCCGCGGTGCCCACCGAGTCCGTCAGTGGGACCTCTGCGTGGGGCGAGAACACAGTTGCGTTGGTCGCGTCGCGCACCGTTGCCACGCCACCGGCACCGACCGTGCCGCCCGCAACCACCGACGCGATCGTCGTGCACGTTGTCGACGCAGCGAGTGGGACGCCGATCGAGAGCTACGCGCTGCGCGAACACCGAGCTCGCGACACCAGCGTGGGGGCCAAGGAGGCTCCCCTACGCCACGCTGGCCATCACCCCGACGGCCGCGTCGTGGTACCGCTCGTCGCGTTCGAGCAGCGCACCTTCGTCGTCGAAGATGCCCAAGGTCGCTACCCACCGAGCCGTTGGTTCGATGCGAAGAACGCTGTCGAGCGCGATGGCGAGCGCATCATCGACGTGACCTTGCCGCAGTCGGTCGAAGTGACGCTGCGGGTCGTGCGCGAGCGCACGGGCGAGCCGCTCGCCGGTACTCGCTTCGAGCTGCTGCGGCCGTGGCCAGAGTCGCCCGAGGTGACCTTGCGCACGCAGGCGCAGCCGTCGTCGCAATTCCGCGCCCAGGCAGACCTGTCGCCGCCGATCATGAACATGATTGGCGGACTGGCTCTGTTGCTGT
>JBDSBS010000883.1:0-5087 GCA_039921435.1 Planctomycetota bacterium
AGGGCTCTTCGAATCAGGGCTCTTCGAATCAGGGCTCTTCGAATCAGGGCTCTTCGAATCAGGGCTCTTCGGAGACTCGCTCTTCAGAGAATCGCCCTTCAGAGAATCGCCCTTCAGGGCATCGAGCGTCTTCTGCAGGTAGGCGAGCACGTCGTGGCTCTTGAATGGCTGTCCGTTCACCTGGCTGTAACTCTGCACGTCGATCAGAAACTTCGCGCGCAGCATCATCGCGAGCTGGCCCTTGTTCATCTCGGGCAGCACGACCTTCTTGAAGCCGCGCATGAGGTCGCCGAGATCGTTCGGCAGCGGGTTCAAGTGCCGCAGACTGGCGCAGCTGATCTTGTGGCCTTCCTTCTGCAGCCGCAGCGTGGACGACGTGATGGCGCCGCGCGTACTGCCCCAACCGAGAACGAGCAGGTCGCCAGTGCGCTCACCGATCGTTTCGATCGGCGGCAGGTCGTTGGCGATGTTCGCGACCTTCTGCGCGCGCGTATCGATCATGTGTTGGTGGTTGTCGGCGTCGTAGCAGATGTTGCCCGTGACGTCCTGCTTCTCGAGCCCACCGATGCGGTGCACGAGGCCCTTGGTGCCGGGTCTGGCCCACGGCCGCGCCAGCGTCTTCGGGTTGCGCTCATAGGGCATGAACTTGACGTCGGGCTTGCCCTCCGCGGCAAACGTCACCGAGATCGGCGGCAGTGCATCGACGTCGGGCAACAGCCACGGCTCGCTGCCGTTGGCGATGTAGCCGTCCGACAGCACGATCACGGGCAACATGTACGTGACGGCGATGCGCACCGCTTCGTAGCCGACTTCGAACGCGTCGGCTGGCGTCGATGCGGCGATCACGCAGAGCGGCGATTCGCCGTTGCGCCCGTACAACGATTGCAGCAGGTCGGCCTGCTGTGTCTTGGTCGGCATGCCGGTGCTCGGCCCGGCGCGCTGCACGTTGAGGATCACGAGCGGCAGCTCCGCCATGATCGCAAGCCCGATCGCTTCGCCCTTCAGGGCAATGCCGGGCCCCGAACTCGACGTGATGCCGAGGCTGCCCGAGTAGGACGCACCGATCGCGCTGCCGATCGCGGCAATCTCGTCCTCGGCCTGGAACGTAGTGACGCCGAGGTGCTTGTAGGTGCTCAGCTGGTGCAGGATGTCGGACGCCGGCGTGATCGGATAGCTGCCCAAGAACAGGTTCACGCCGGCCTTCTGGCCAGCCGCGACGAGTCCGAGGCACAGGGCCTGGTTGCCCATGATGTTGCGGTAGGTGCCGGGCTTCATCGGTGCCGGCGCCACGCGGTACGCGGTCTGGAAGACCTCGGTCGTCTCGGCGTAGGCGTAGCCGGCCCGCATCGCAGCCAAGTTGCCTTCGACGATGTCGGGCTTCTTGGCGAACTTCTGCGCGATGGCCCTCTCGGTCGGCGCCATGTCGCGGTGGTACATCCAATAGAGGATGCCGAGCGCGTACATGTTCTTGCAGCGGTCCTTGCTGCGGTTGTCGAGCGGCGAGTTGGCGAGCGCCTCTTGCGTGCGCGCCTCGAGGTCGACCTCGATGACGCGGCACCCCGACAGCGAACCGTCGGTGCGCGGGTCCTTCTCGTACTTGGCCTTCTTCAAGTCGAGCGCCGAGAACGAAGCCGTGTTGAGCAGCAACACGCCGTCCTTCTTCAGCTCCTTGATGTGCACCTTCAGCGCGGCAGGGTTCATGGCCACCAGCACGTCGGGCGCGTCGCCTGGCGTGTGGATGTCGAAACTCGAGAAGCGCAGCTGGAAGGCCGAGACACCCGGCAGCGTGCCCGCTGGAGCGCGGATCTCGGCGGGGAAGTCGGGGAACGTCGCGATGTCGTTGCCCATCAGCGCCGTCGTGCGCGTGAACTGGTCCCCGGTCAGCTGCATGCCGTCGCCGCTGTCGCCAGCGAAGCGGATGACGACCTGGTCGAGATCCTGAATGCTCTTTTCGAGCCCGCTTGTCGTGGAGGTTGGAGTTTGCATCACCGTGCGTTGCGAGTGGGCACTATAGCCACGTTCGGAGGCCTTTCTCCACGCGCGATTCGTCACACCGACGCAGGCCGGGCCCGGCTGGCCACCCATCGGCCCGCCTTCGATTTCTCGGCTGCGCTCGCGTGCGTTTCCCCCCTTACAGGCACGCTCTCGAACCCTGGAGCGCAGAGTTTCTGCTGACCTTGGCTTCCTTGAGTCGCCGCGGTCTGCCGGCTAGGGTTCTTCCGCGTAGCGCAAGGTGGCCCGATCGCGCCTGGCGTCGCCGGGTTCCCAGAGGAGATCATGAGGGAGTTTCGAGCTGTCGTCGGGGCGTCATCGTGCGCCATTCGCGGCACAACCACATTCGGCAAACCGATGCCGGGAGCGAAGCCGCGATCGCGCGTGCCGGCGGCGGCCCGGAACTACGGCGAGCCACCGAACGCTGCGAGGGCTCGGGAATGAGCATGTCTAGGGACGATCGTACTCCGACTCAGAAGGTGGAACCGCCCGACGACGGGTTCCAAGCGTTCCTCGCCGATTACCTCTCGCGCATCGAGCGCGAAGGCTCCGCCGCCATCGACGCACTGCGCCAGCGGCATCCGGAGTTCGCACAGCGACTCGGCCAACAGCTCGAAGCCCTCGTCGAGCACGTGGGACACCGCAAGGAAGGGCTGCCGGCGCGCATCGGCCCGAATCGCATCATCCGGGCGTTCGAGGGAGGCGGCATGGGCGACGTATTCCTCGCCGAGCAAACGACGCCGTTCCGACGCGCCGTCGTGGTGAAGGTCGTCAAGGTCGGCAAGGAGTCGGCAGCCCGCCTCGCCCGCTTCGCAGTGGAGATCCAGACGCTCGCGTCGCTGAACCACAACGGCATCGCGAAGGTGTACGAAGCCGGCAGCGATCACGGCAGACCGTTCTTCACCATGGAGTACGTGCCCGGCAAGGCCGTGACCGCGTACTGCGCCGAGGAGCGGCTCGGCGTGAACGAGCGGCTTCGGCTCTTCGTCGACATCTGTCGTGCCGTCGAATACGCCCATCGGCAGGGCATCCTGCACCGCGACCTCAAGCCGTCGAACATTCTCGCTTACGGCCCCCGCAGCGAACCGGTGGTCAAGATCATCGACTTCGGTCTCGCCAAGGTGATCCGGCCCGAGCCTGACCGAGACCGGCGCTTGACGGAAACGGCGCAGATCGTGGGCACGCCGGAGTACATGAGTCCCGAGCAAGTCGACGTGTCGCGTCAGGACCACGTCGACACGCGCACCGACGTATACGGTCTCGGCGTCGTTCTGTACGAGCTGTTGACCGGCGTGCTGCCACTTCCGATCGACCGGCACCGCATCGTCGACGTCGGGGAGATCGTGCGCATGATCCGCGAACGCAAACCGTCCTCACCGAGCTTGCGCGTCGAAGAGCCGAGTTCGCAGAGCGATCTCTCGCCCAGTTCGTGCACCGCCATCACCAGGCGCCAACTCAGTCGCCAACTCGCCGGCGATCTCGACCACATCGTGATGAGGGCGCTCGCCAAAGACCCCGACGACCGCTACGGGAGCGCCACCCAGTTTGCCGAGGACGTGCAGCGCTACTTGCGGCATGAACCCATCAGCGCGACCAGCCACACCCGCAGCTACCTGCTGCGCAGGTTCGTGCGCCGTCATCGCGCTGGCACCGCATTCGCTGCGACGCTGGTGGCCGTCGCCGTCACCAGTCTCGTGACGATCTATCTCTACGCACTCGAGAACATCCGCAATCTCGAACGCGGCAACCTGTTTGGACTGAGTCGCTACGTGGACGAGCTGCGGGCCAAGGAACTCGAGCCACCGCCCCCGCGCATGGAAAGCCAGCCCGATCGTCGGCAGTGGCTCGAGCAGATCGAGCTGGTGCTCGCGCAGCGCGGTCGCATGACTGCGTTCCTGGACTCGTCGCCGGCCGGAGAGACGACCCAAACGCGGCCGGCAGGTTGGGCCAACGGCACCTACGCCGACGCCGTGCTGCGCGAGTCCCTGCGCGACACCCTCGTCATGCTGCACAAGATGACGCAACCCAGTTCCGAGATCGACGAAGTGCGCGGCAGGTGCGACTGGGCAGAGCGCGTGCGGACATTGACGGTCGAAGCTCGGGCCCGGGAATGGGAGGAGGTGCAGCAATCGTTGCGCTCGGACCCGGACTTCGCCGGCTTCGACTTGCTTCCCCAGACCGGGCTGGTGCCAATCGGCCCGGACCCGGTGTCCCATCGGCAGGAGTTCGCGCTGCTGCTCCCTGGCGGCACGCTGCCCGTGCGCACAGACGGCAAGATCGCAATGGACGACCGCACGTGCCCCGTGTTCGTTCTGCTGCCCGGTGGCGAAAACATCCTCGTCGGCAGCCAGAGGGACGACGAGCACCAGGAGCGCTTCGATCCCGAGCACATGCCTGGCGAGTTGGTACTGGCGACAGTCGAGATCCGACCGTTCTTCGCCAGCAAGTACGAGTTCACCAACGGCCAATGGGCCCTGCTCGACGCGGGCCGCCACCACGGTGATCCGGGCAGCCCGCTCTATGCACCTCGCCATCCGCTCATCGACGCAAACGAAGACACGATCCGCCACGTCGTGAGCGCTTGGGGCATGCGCTTGCCGGATGAGTACGAATGGGAGTACCTGGCGCGGGGAGGCACCGACTCGCCCCGATGGTGCGGCGTCACCGCTAACTCGCTGAAGGGCAACGAGAACCTCTACGACCAGTCGCTCGTCGGCGACGAGAACGCACGCCAGGAAGGCGAGGCCGTGTCGTGGCACGACGGCTACCCGAACTCGGCCCCAGTCGGCAGCCTCATGCCGAACGGCTTTGGGCTGTACGACGTCTTGGGCAACGCGGCGGAACTCGCAGAACACGTCGACCTCGATGGCAGCGTGCATCTCGAACTGCGGGGTGGGTCGTGGCGCGTGGGTACCAAGACGGCCCGTGCCACCTTCCGGACCCGCTGGAACGGGACTCCCCTGCACGGCGTCGGCTTTCGTCCCGTCATCTCGGTGCAGACATGATCGCACCAAACGCCATCTCGACTAATCTCGACTGGGCAGGGGCCGTCAAACGCATTCGTACCGCGAAGCCGCTAGCGGCTCCGTGACTCG
>JBDSBS010000884.1:0-6315 GCA_039921435.1 Planctomycetota bacterium
GCGGTGCAGAAGCCGGCGGTGCGCCTGTCATGCGCATCACGACGCCGGGCACGCCGGTCGCCGAGTCGCGGTCGCCAGTGCCGATCCTTGTCGAAGGACGCGCGGCGTCGTGGATCTGCGTGCCCGACGAAGACACGTGGCCCCTGCGTGTCACGGCCTATCAACCGCTGCACGAGGAACTCGAGCGCCAGAATCAGTTCATCGCCGGCTTCCCCTACTTCTGGCAAGAGAACGGCAAGCGCTGGCTTGCGGCTCCGTTCCGCCAACGCAACGACGGGCCAGCCTTCGTCGCGCCCAAACAGTGGCAGGTCCGCTCTGTGTCAGCACAGCGCTGGCTCGTCGTCTACCCGCCTGATGGCGACCTCGCGGCCAAGCTCACCGCCGGCGAGCTGATGCTGCGCGAGGCGCTGCAAGGGCAGAACTTGACCGCGCAGACGGCGATCCTGGCGCAGCCGTGGATCCACCTGCACGAAGGCGAACCCTCGGCCGAAAAGTTGTCGTCCCCCATCGTGCGCATGTCGGTGGCCGTGCGCTGATCGCGGCGGGCGGATCGCGTGAGTATCGGCGAACGAGTGTCGTGGAGCGAGTATGTTCGCGCCCATGACTTCGCATTGCCGACCGCTCTACCGGCGCACGTTGGCCACTCCGATCGGCGAGCTGCAGCTCGTCGTGCGCGACGATGGTGCGGTCGTCGCGGTGAATCTGCCCGCAGCCGATGTGACTGCACGTGTTGCCGAGGCACTCGCCGGCGACGTGCGGCCCGACCGCGGCCAAGGGGATCTGCTCGCGCGCCAACTCGACGAGTTCTTCACCGGAGAACGGCGTTCGTTCGACCTGCCACTCGCTCCGGTCGGCACCACATTCCAATTGGCGGCGTGGCAGGCACTGGTCGTGATACCGTTCGGCGAGACGCGCAGCTATCAGGACCAGGCGCAACGCATCGGGCGACCGAAGGCCGTGCGCGCGGTCGGCGCCGCGAACGGCCAGAACCCGATCGCGATCGTCGTGCCGTGCCATCGTGTGATCGGCAAGCGCGGCAGCCTCACCGGCTTCGGAGGAGGCCTCGCCTGCAAGCAGTGGCTGCTCGACCACGAAGCCGCGGTGTTGGCTGGCTGCGCGCCGAGGAGCGCACTCGCATGAAGCGCCCCGCTCCCTCACGGCACGCAGCACACTGGGATCTCGACTCCGAGGTGGTGTTCTTGAACCACGGCAGCTTCGGGGCGTGTCCGCGGATCGTGCTCGCACACCAGCAGGAACTGCGCGCGCGCATGGAGTCGGAACCCGTACTCTTCCTGCACCGGGCGCTTGAGAACGCCCTCGACGAAGCACGGCAGGAGCTGGCGTCGTTCGTCGGCTGCTCGTCCGACGATCTGGCCTTCGTGCCCAACGCGACGACGGGTGTCAGCACTGTGCTGCGTTCGCTGTCCTTCGCAAAAGGCGACGAACTGCTCGTCACGGACCATGAGTACAACGCCTGCCGCAACGGGCTCGATTTTGCCGCTGAACGGTCCGGTGCGCGCATCGTCGTGGCGCCGATTCCGTTCCCGCTGCAAGACCCGCAGCAGGTGATCGACAGCGTGCTGGCCCACGCGACCGACCGCACGCGCCTTCTGCTCATCGACCACGTCACGAGCCCGACTGGCCTAGTGCTCCCGATCGAACCGATCGTGCACGCACTGCGGGTGCGTGGCATCGACACCCTGGTCGACGGTGCGCATGCACCCGGCATGTTGCCGCTCGCGCTCGACCGACTGGGTGCTGCCTACTACACGGGCAACTGCCACAAGTGGCTGTGCACACCGAAGGGCTCGGCGTTGCTGTACGTTCGCAGGGATCGCCAGGCCGGACTGCGTCCGCTGTGTATCAGCCACGGCGCCAACTCGACGCGCACCGATCGCTCGCGCTTCCGGCTCGAGTTCGACTTCACGGGCACGGCCGATTTCACGCCATTCTTGTGCATCCCGACCGCCTTGCGGTTCTTGGGCTCGCTGCTACCCGGCGGCATGCCGGCCCTGCAGGCCCACAACCACGAACTCGCTCTCGCGGGCCGCGAACGGCTCTGTGAGACAATCGGCAGCCCCCCGCCGGCACCGCCGAGCATGATCGGTTCGCTCGCGTCCGTCATGTTGCCGGTGAGCGAGTCGCCGCTGGTACCGCCGCTTGGGCTCGACCCGTTGCAGGTGCGGTTGTGGCACGACCACCGCATCGAGGTCCCGGTCATGCGCTGGCCGCAGCCGGCGCTGCGCCTACTGCGCATCTCGCCGCAGGCATACAACTCGCTGGAGCAGTACGAGTACCTGGCGCACGCGGTTGGGGCCGGGGCCTGATTCGAACGTTCGTTTGAATCGTTCGTTCGTGCTCGCTAGCGTCTGGCCCCCATGCCGGCACCGGACACCAAGGTGACGATCCTCGATGCCGCCGAGGCTCTGTTCGGCGAGCACGGCTACGCCGCCACCTCGCTGCGGCAGCTGACCAAGGCCGCTGGCACCAACCTGGCCGCCGTCAACTACCACTTCGGCTCCAAGGAGGAGCTGGCCAAGGCCGTGCTCGCCCGGCGCATCGCACCCATCAACCAGGAGCGCCTGCGGCGCCTGCAGGCCCTGCCAGCGAGAGCTTCGGTCGAGGCCGTGCTGCGCGCCTTTGTCGAGCCGCCGCTGCGCGCGAGTCCAGCCTCGCCAGCGGATGGGCCGTCGGCGAAGCCGGCTTCGAGAGCTGAAGTTACGAGGCCCGGTGATCGCCTCTGCCGCGTCTTTGGCCGCATCAGTGTCGAGCAGCCGCGGTTCTTGCGAACCTTCCTGCGACAGCAATTCCGCGAAGTGGGCCGTCGTTTCGAAGTGGCCTTGGGGGCAGCGCTCCCAGGTCATGGCGCTGCCACGATCTGGTGGCGCCTGCACTTCATCGTCGGCGCCATGGCACACACGCTGCAGAACTCCGAAGCGCTCTCGCACCTGACGGGCGGCCTCTGTGATCCAGCCGACGTCGATACGCTCGTCGAGCACCTCGTCGCGTTCGCGATCGGCGGCCTGCGAGCCGCTCCCATTGCCAAGACCGTTGCCAAGACCATCGCCAAGAAGCGTGCGAGCCGCCGCAAGGAGGTCGGCCGCGCATGAGACACCAACCACTGCCTCGTCTGCTTGGCATCGCGACAGTTGCGTGCCTGGCCGCCTGCGCCGCGGCCCCACCCCCGCTCGACGAAGCCGATCTCGGCCTCGACCTGCCCTCGTCGTGGACATCGGTCGCGCCGACCGAGACCGCGCCAACATCACAAGGCGAACCATCACGAGGCGAACCAACCCAAGGCGAACCACCAGGAGGCAGTGAAGGCATCCACGAAGCCTGGTGGCGCGACTTCGGCGACGGCAAGCTCGACGAACTCGTCGACGCCGCCCTGACGAACAACCGCGACCTGCGCGCCGCTTTGGCGCGCCTCGATGCAGCGGCGGCCAACCGAACGATCGCGGGCGCTGCTGGCTGGCCCGAAGCCGATGTCGACCTCGACTCGCAGCGCGCGCGTCGCCTATTCCTCGGCTTTCCGTTCGGCGGCGGCGGCATACCGAGCAGCACGACGACGACGTTCGGTCTGTCGCTGAGCCTGCGCTGGGAACTCGACCTCTGGGGCCGGGTGCGCGCCGGTGAATCGGCCGCCATCGCCGACCTGCAAGCGACGGCCGCAGACGTGGCCGGGGCACGATTGAGCCTCGCAGCGCAGGCATGCAAGGCCTGGTTCGCCGCCATCGAGGCGAGCCAACAGCTCGCCCTCGCCGAAGCCACGGCTACCGCGTTCCGCGCCACGACCGACGACGTGCGCGATCGCTACCGGCGCGGACTGCGCCCCGCCCTCGAAGTGCACCTCGCGGCAGCCAACCTTGCCAACGCCCAAGCAGCGGTCGCTCAGCGCCGCGACTTGCTGCAGCGCGCGAAGCGGCAGATCGACCTTGTCGTCGGCCGCTACCCGCGTGGTCTCGCGACGACCACGACCATGCCCGGCAAACTGCCGAACGTGCCAACCGGCCTGCCGAGCGAACTGCTGCAGCGTCGCCCGGACCTGGTCGCCGCCGAGCGTCGCCTGGCGGCGGCTGGGTGCCGAGTCGATGTAGCCAAGGCCTCGCTCTACCCTCGCCTGAGCCTCACAGGCAGTGCCGGCACGAGCAGCGAAGACCTCGAGAACCTCGTCGACAACGACTTCCGCGTCTGGAGTGTCGGCGCCAACCTGCTGCAGCCGCTGCTGCGCGGCGGCGCCCTGCGCGCCGAGGTCGTACGCCGTCAGGCTCAACGCGCCGAATCCATCGCGATCTACGGCGGCGCCGTGCTGCGCGCCTGCGCCGAAGTCGAAGACACCCTCGCCACCGACGTGCAGATCGCGGCGCGGCGCAGCAGTCTGGCCTTGGCGAGCGAACACGCGCGCTCTGCCCGCGACCTCGCGCGCGAACGCTGGCAGCTCGGGCTCACCGACTTCCTGGCGGTCGCCGATGGCCAGCGGCAGGCCTTCCAAGCCGAGTCGGCATTGATCTCCATCGATCGCCAGCGCGTCGAGAACCGCATCGATCTCTTCCTGGCACTGGGCGGCAGCTTTGGCCGACCAGCTCCGGTACGCAAAACGGAAGACCCGGCCGCGAGGACCCAACCGTGAACGATCCAGCTCTCGCAGACCCATCGTGACGGCAAGTCCAACCGTGAAGTACGTTCGCCTAGCCCTGCAGATCCTGTTGCCCATCGTCGCGCTGGTGGTCGGCGCGGCGCTGGCGATGTTCATCAAGAGCCGACAGAAGGAACCTATCGTTGCGCCACCGCCCGCGCGCGGCCCGCTCGTGCGCACGCAGCTCGCGACAGCGACCGACCTGCGCATCGACGTCGAAACCCAGGGCACGATCGAACCATTCCGCACCGTCGAACTCAGTTCGCAGGTAGCCGGCCGCATCGTCGCTACGAGCCCTGCTCTGCGGGCCGGCGGCTTCTTCGCCAGCGGCGACGTGCTCGTCGAAATCGAAGCGACCGACTTCCAGTTGGCGATCGTGCAGCAGGACGCCGCCGTCGCGCGCGCCGAGCTGCGGCTGTTGCAGGAGCGCGCCGAGGCCGACGCCGCCGTGCGGGCCTGGCAGCAACTCGAAGGCAACCGCCCAGCCGATCCACTCGTGACGCGGCAGCCGCAGATCCTGGACGCCGAGAAGGCGCTCGCCGCTGCCAAGGCCTCGCTCGAAAGAAGCCGGCTCGACCTCGACCGCACGAAGGTGCGGGCGCCGTTTGCCGGACGTGTGCGCAGCGCCACCGCCGAGACAGGTCAGCTGGTGTCACCGGGCCAACGCCTCGCCGTGCTGTTCGACCTTGCCTTCGTCGAAGTTCGGCTGCCGATCCCGGTCGCGGACGCCGCGTTCCTCACCTTGCCGATGCAGGCCCAGGCCTCCACTCGAGAGCCGAATGGCAGTGAGACGACGAACGGGCCCGAGGTGCAGCTGACGACGCAGTTTGCCGGTCAGCGATCCACGTGGAAGGGTTCGATCGTGCGCACCGAGGGCGAAATCGATCGCCGCACACGGCAACTGACGCTCGTCGCTCGCGTGGCGACGAACGACATGGCGACGACCGCGCAGAACGGCGCGAACAACGCCGCACCGCTGCTCGTGGGCATGTTCGTCCAGGCGCGCGTCAGCGGCCGCACCTTCGAAGACGTCGTGGTCGTGCCACGCGCCGCGCTGCGAGACGGCACACATGTCTGGCTCGTCGACGCCGAACAACGGCTGCGTCGCCGGGACGTGCAGGTGCTGCGCGCGGAAGCCGACCGCATCGTGCTGGGCAGCGGGCTCGATGCAGGCGACCAGATCTGCATCACGAACCTCGAGACGCCCACCGACGGCATGCCGGTGCGCATCGTCGATGCGCCCGGAAGCGTGCAGGCTCTGCCCACCCAGCCAAAGTAGCCCAACCCAAGCAGCCCAGCCAAAGTAGCCCAGCCCAGTAGCCCAGCCCAGTAGCCCAAACCGAGCAGCCCCAACCGAGCCAACCATGCGCGACGACCTCACGATCCCCGCCGCGGAACGCGCAGGCTTCTTCGCGTGGTTCACTCAAAACCACGTCGCCGCGACGCTCGTCGCCTTCACGTTCACGGTCGCCGGACTCTCAGCCCTGCTCGGCGGTCGCGTGCGGCGCGAGGTCTTCCCCGAGATCGCGCCCAACATCGTCACCGTGCAGGTGACCTACCCAGGTGCCACCCCGACCGAGGTCGAACAGGGAGTCTGCCTGCGCATCGAAGAGGCCGTCGAGGGTGTGACTGGCGTCGACAAGATCACGTCGAGCGCCAATGAAGGAGTCGGCCTCGTC
>JBDSBS010000885.1:0-4620 GCA_039921435.1 Planctomycetota bacterium
AAGCCGGACAATGCCGATGCACACTCCAACCTCGGCGGCGCACTCAGCGCCAAGGGCGACATGGACGGCGCGATCGCCTCGTCCCGCGAGGCCGTCCGGCTCAAGCCGGGCTACGCTCTCGCCCACAGCAACCTCGGCGCCGTGCTCAGCGCCACGGGCGACAAGGACGGCGCGATCGCCTCGTTCCGCGAGGCCATCCGGCTCGAGCCGGACTACGCCCAGGCGCACTTCAACCTCGGCATCGCGCTCGGTGCCAAGGGCGACCTCGACGGCGCGATCGCCTCGTACCGCGAGGCCACCCGCCTCAAGCCGGACTACGCCAAGGCGCACTTCAACGTCGGCTCCGTGCTCACCGTCAAGGGCGACCTCGACGGCGCGATGTGGGAGTACCGCGAGGCCATCCGACTCGATCCGAACGACTTCGCGTCCCACTTCAACCTCGGCAACGCGCTCCGGGACACGGGCGACATCCAGGGCGCGGCCGCCTCCTACCGCGAAGCGATTCGACTCAAGCCGGACCACGCCGAGTCCCACTACGCCCTCGGCAACGCGCTCGCTGCCAAGGGCGACCCCGACGGAGCGATCGCCTCGTTCCGCGAGGCCATCCGGCTCAAGCCGGACTACGCCGAGCCGCACTGCAACCTCGGCCACGCCCTGACGGGCCAAGGACACTTTCGGGAGGCGCTGCCGTGGCTGCGCAAGGGACATGAGATCGGCTCGAAACGGCCCGACTGGGTTTATCCCTCCAAGGAGTGGATCGAAGATGCCGAGCGGAAGACGGAGCTGGAGGGGCGCCTGGACCAAGTGCTCTCGGGAGGAGAGCGGCCCCGCGACGCAGTCGAGCGGATCACGTTCGCCTTGATGCTGTATGCGAAGTCGCGCCACGCGCAATCCGTACAAATGTGGGCGCAGGCTTTCGCCGAGCACGCCGGGCTCGCCGAGGACCTAGTCAAGAACCACCGTTACAACGCTGCCTGCTCGGCTGCGCTGGCGGCCGCCAGCGGGGGGCGGACGCCGCGGAATGCCGCGGCCGGGCGCTCGAGTGGCTTCGCGCCGATCTCGCCGCGCGCGCTGGGGTGGCGACCGGCCTCGTTGCCACGCTCGAGCCCTGGAAGCGCGACCCGGACTTCGCGAGCGTCCGCG
This sequence comes from Planctomycetota bacterium, assembly GCA_039921435.1. Classification (GTDB taxonomy): domain Bacteria; phylum Planctomycetota; class UBA1135; order UBA1135; family UBA2386; genus DASVAL01. The sequence continues at coordinate 1,144 of JBDSBS010000885.1, forward strand.
ACCGCCCCGGCGACCTGCCGGAATCGGAGCGCGCGGCGTGGCAGGGACTCTGGGCCGCGGTCGATGAGGCGCTGGCGACCGCCCGTCAGACGTCGCGGTGATCGTGGACCCGGGCGGCGGGGCATTCCTCATGACAGCCGGGCGCCTCGGCCGCGCAGCCTGCCGAGGTTTTCTTTCCCCGCATGGCACGCTCCGGTGTCCGACGTCGCACTGGTGGGTGTCTGCAAAACGCATTGATGCCGGCAGAACTCACCATGAACCCACACCGCCCCCCCTTTCTCCTCCCCCTGCTGTTCGCCAGCCTGCTCCCCCTGCCGCTGCGTGGCCAGTGTGGCCTTGGCCTACAGTGGCAGGCCGGCGACCCGTTGGGCCGCGTGCGTGGCAGCGTCATGGCACTCGTCAACTGGGATCCCGACGGTGCGGGTCCAGCACCCCTGCAACTGGTCATCGGCGGCGTCTTCGACGTTGGCCATGCCACGGGCGCGCAGCTCGCGACCTGGGACGGCAGCCAATGGACAATCCTCGCCGTTCCCGCATTCGCGGCCGGCATCACCGCGATGATGGTCTGGAACGGCCAGCTCGTGGTCGCCTTCGGGTATGCGTCGGGGGGGCCGGCATTGAGCTCAGGCAACATCTACGGCTACGACGGCACCACGTGGACCCACTTCGGCTCCTTGGCCCTTGGCCCATCGAGCCCACCGCCCCCAGGCCGCACCAACGCCCTGGTGGAATACAACGGCGCGCTGGTCGCAGTCGGCGACTTCAACACGATCAACTGGGGCTCGGCAACGCAACTGGCTGCCAGCAACGTCGCGCGGTTCGACGGCACCTCTTGGTCCGCGCTCGGCAGCGGTGTTCCCCGGGCGGCGCTCTGCGCGGCGATCTTCAACGGTTCGCTGCATGTGGGCGGCGGCTTCTTTGCGGGCACCGCCGCTGCCAATCTCCAGGCGTGGAACGGCAGCGTCTGGTCGCCAGTTGGCCTGTGGAACGGGACCGTCGAAACGCTCGCGGTGCGCAATGGCACGTCGGCCACGAACTCCTTCCTGTTCGCCGGTGGCGCCTTCACGATGATCAACGGCATCCTCAGTGCGCCGCTGGTCGCGAGTTTCAGCCCGTCGACCAATTCGTGGTCGGCGATCGGCTCGCCGGGATCCGGCAGTGCGCCGACCCGCTGCAACGACCTGTTCGTTCGCAGCACGGGCAATTTCACCTACGAGCTCACGGCTGCCCTCGAGAACAGTACCCCCCAGAAGGTCTGGCGCCGGGCTGGCACGAGTTGGACTCCGCTCGGTTCGGTGCCGAGCAGCGTCTCACGCCTCGGCTACTACGGCGGCAGCTACTTTGGCGTCGATGATAGCGGCCTCCGGCGCTACGACAGTCCCACCAACTACTGGTCGCGCCTGCTGGGTCCAGGTCTCGACGACAGCGTCTCCGCAGTCTGCGCCGACGGCACCGAAGCCGTCATCGGCGGTGCCTTCACCGCCATCTCAGGGGTCCCGATGAACGGCATCGCCCGCGGCCATGTCGGGGCGTGGCAACCGCTCGGTGGTGGACTGACCGGCGGGTCGGGCGTGTTTGCCGTGGCGAAGATGCCAAACGGCGACGTCGTCGCGGGCGGCGACTTCACCTTCGCCGGTGGCCAGCCTGCGAATCACATTGCCCGCTGGAACGGCGCGGTATGGGCACCCCTGGCTGCGGGCACCAACGGCACCGTCGACGCGCTGCTCCCGCAGAGCAACGGCGACCTGATCGTGGCCGGCAACTTCACGAGCGCCGGCGGCGTCAGCGCCAACCGCATCGCGCGCTGGAACGGTACTTCCTTCGTACCGCTAGGGGCCGGCACTAACGGCCGCATCTACGCCCTCGCGCAGCTGCAAAACGGCGACATCGTCGCGGCGGGTACCTTCAACATCATCTTCACCGGTATGAGTGGCATCGCGCGGTGGAACGGCACCACGTGGTCGGCGCTCGGCAGCGGCCTCAACGGCCCCGCCTACACGTTGACCGTGGCCCAGAACGGCGCTCTCTGGGTCGGCGGGGCGTTCCAAACGCTGGTGGCCTTCTGGCCCCCAACGTGGCGCGTTGGTACGGCGGCGCCTGGTCGGCGGGCTCGGTCGCCGGACCCAACATGGTGATCTTGACGCTCACCGTACTGCCCAACGGCGACCTCATCGCCGGCGGTCGCAGCGGCGGTTACGTCACCGCCGCTCGCCTCGCCCGGCTGCGTGACGCCACCTGGACCTCGCTCGCGGTGACGGGCTACTCGGTGAAGGCGATGGCGATGTGGCCCGATGGCAAGCTTGTGGTCGGCGGCGACTTCCTGTCAGCCACGTGGGCGCCGACGTGCCCCGCAACCGCGGTCGCCTACGGTAGCGGCTGCGCCGGTGCTTTCGGCCTCGACGTGCTCTCGGCACTGACCCTGCCGTGGAACAACACCACGCTGCGCGCGCGCGCCACCGGACTGCCGTGGCAAAGCCTCGCGTTCACCATCTACGGTTTCGCGCCGATCTCCGTGCCGATCGCGACGCTGCTGCCGCAAGGACTGCCGGGCTGCAACCTGCTCGTCACGCCCGACATCCTCGGCCTCGCCGCGCCCACCGCAGGCGTGCTCGACACCGAGGTGTTTCTCACGATCGCGCCGTCGACTATCGGGGTGACCTTCTACCACCAGGTCGTGCCGCTCGAACTGAACGGCGCGTTGCAGGTCAGCGGCATCACTGCCACCAACGGCTTGGCGCTGACGGTCGGCTGGCTGTAGTCCAGATGGCAATGGAGTCAGGCCCGCCGCGACCACTTCGACCGCCTCGTGGTGTGCTTGCTGGTCGACCGCGGCACCAGGTTGGACATCCGGATCGACTGTGGGATGCGACTCCGCTGGGCTGGGCGGAGCATGCCGGCAAGCGCGACGTAGCGGACTATCTGCGCGGCGCTGGGGCTTCATGAGTGCAGATGCAGGTCCGCGCCATGAACGACGCCGACGACGACGCCGCTGGCTGACGACTACGGAGTCTCGGCGTGCGCCAGCGCCGACGGCGTCTGACACCCGACGATCGCTGGCGCTTCGTGTACCAGCGCGTCGTTCTCGGTCGCCGCCACCACGAACCGGGCGAAGTCGTGCGGCCGGTTCGGTTGCTGGCGATAATCGGATCGCCGACGTGCCGGCTCCACACCGGCAGGCCCTGGCTGTCACCCTCCTCGAGGTCGCTGCGCGCACGACGGTCCACCGCGTGTCGCTGGCGAACACGCGCCGGCAGGCCTCGACCTGGTCGACGAGTTCGGCGAAGTGCAGCCGGTGAGCGCCGCCCAGCGTCTGTTGTCGCGCATGGATGGTGCGCCCACGCTCACGACCGCCGCGAACGCGGCGTCAACCTCCACCCCGGCACCGCGGCGCCCGGTTCACCGAGTTCGCGCGGCAGACGCCACCGTGGCGCCGAGCAGCTCATCCGTCAGATCGTCGGCAAGCTGCAGAGCCAGGGC
>JBDSBS010000886.1:0-6070 GCA_039921435.1 Planctomycetota bacterium
GAGTTCTTTGACCGCCGTCTCGGGCTTGACCTGCGCCGCGAGGTAGATGCGCATCATGCGTTGCTCGATCACCTTGAGCTTGGCCGCCAACTGTTCGGCGTCGCCCTTGCCAGCCAGCACGTCGGGCAGCACGACGTCGAGCCACTGCGGATGGCCGATCCACACGAGCACACCCTTGCCATCGACGACGAACGCGCACGGAATGCCGTCCTGACCGGAAGCTTCGAACCAGGCAGCGTTGGTCTTGCCGCCGTCGTCCCAGGCCACCGTGTAGCCCATCGACTCGCCCTTGCTCTTCACCATCGCCTCGGCCGCGGCGAGCGTGTTGTGTTCGTCCTCGCTGGTGACGCCGATCACGGTCAGCCGGTCCTTGTTCTTCTTCTGGACCTCGCTGAGGTGCGGCATGCCATCGATGCACGGGCCGCACCAGGTCGCCCAGAACTCGACGACGTAGACGCGGTCCTTGGCGAACGCGGCGACCGGTTCGCCCTTGAGCCACTTGTTGATGTGCAGGGGCGGGGCCGGCATGCCGGCGGTGAGGTCCTGTGCAGCCAAAGGTGCCAAGGACAAGGCCAACAGCAGTGAAACGACGGGGTGCATGTGCTTCATGGAGTTCTCTCTGGCCGCGCACTATGCCGAGCGAGGCCGAGCGCCGCACCGCACAAAACTCGACGACGCGCGACAGTCCCACCGCGACCCCGTGCACCTTGGGCTATCGAAATGATATCATTTCAATAGCTCCCCATGAACACAACCTCTCGCGAACGCCTCTACCCGAATCCCGGCACCGGCCTCGGCATGCTGATCTTCGGGATCCTGCTGGTGCCCGCCAGCATCGCCGCCCTCCCGACCGGCGCCGTCATGATCGCACGCGGCTACGGCATGTTCGGCGTGCCGCTCATCGTCGCCGGCGTGCTCGGCGTGTTCTCGGCCATCCTCGTGTTCCGCGGCCTCGTGCTCGTCAACCCCAACCAGTCCAAGGTCGTCGTGCTGTTCGGCAAGTACAAGGGCACGCTGCGCCAGGACGGCTTCTTCTGGGTCAACCCATTCGCCGTGCGCCGCAACCTGAGCCTACGCGCACACAACTTCAACAGCGACAAGTTGAAGGTCAACGACCTGCGCGGCAACCCGATCGAGATCGGTGCCGTGGTCGTCTGGCGCGTGCGCGACACCGCGCAGGCCGCGTTCGACGTCGAGGACTTCGAGTCGTATGTCGAGGTGCAGACGGAGTCGGCGCTGCGCCACCTCGCATCGCTGCACCCGTACGATTCGCAGAACGACAACGAAACGTCACTGCGCGGCAGCAGCGAAGCGGTCAACGCCGAGCTGCAGACAGAACTGACCCAGCGCCTCGCGATGGCCGGCATCGAAGTGCTCGAAGGTCGCCTCAGCCACCTGGCCTACGCGCCCGAGATCGCCGGCGCCATGCTGCAGCGGCAGCAGGCCGAAGCGATCATCGACGCGCGCACGCGCATCGTCGACGGTGCCGTTGGCATGGTGCAGATGGCGCTCGAACAGTTGAAGGCCAAGGACGTGGTCGTGCTCGACGATGAACGCAAGGCGCAGATGGTCAGCAACCTGCTCGTGGTGCTCTGCTCCGAGCGCGGCACCCAGCCCGTGGTCAACGCGGGCACGCTCTACGGGTAGTCGTGGGCGACGAGAAGAAGGGATTCCTGCTGCGGCTGCCGCCAATGGTCTTCGAAGAACTGCGGCGCTGGGCCGAACAGGACATGCGCAGCATCAACGGCCAGATCGAGTGGCTCTTGCGCGAGGCGCTGACCAAGCACCTCGGGCGCGATCCGACCGACGCCAAGCCTGCCGACAAGAAGAAGCGATCGGGCTGAGCGTGCACGCCGAGCCGGCGTGCAGATTGCTGTCTACTTCGAACGCCACAACGCCGCCTGCTCGCCTCACGCTTCTCTGAACCAAATCACGACGTCGTAGAGAAGCTGCGCTACGGCCTCGGCGATCTCGAACGAAAACGTCGCGTCCTGGGCCGTGATCGCTGCCGAGCGCAAGGATTCGAGCTGCTTACCCTCCTTGTCGAACAGGCCGACGACCATGGCCACCTTGCCGAACAGAGCGTGTGATTGCGCGAGGTGATAGGGCTCCACCGTCAGGCGCTTGCCGTCGCTCAGTCGGCACTGCCAGCCCTCGGTAATGGCGCCAGCTCCCTTGGTGCCGGTCGCGGTCAGGTGTTCGGATCTCGCGGTGCCGGTCGTCGGCCCGTACCTCCACGCGATCTCGCGGTTCTTCCAGTCGTACTTGGTCTCGCTGCCGCAGGACGGCACCGCTGCCAGCAGGAACGCCAGGGCCGCTGAGCCAACGGGATGGTGGATCTGGCGAGGTCGCATGCGGAAGACCATCCGGAGAAGCCGGGGCGAAAGCAAGCGATCGCGCGGTGGTCGACGATCCCTTCGATGTGGCCGCGCATCTCGGCGCTCTCATGCCGATGTCGTGCCCACGCGCCGCTGGCCCGCTACCCGTCACTTGTCTTCGACATCGACGCCACGCAGCCGTGCCAGCATCGCCTGGTCACCGCGCAAGCCACAGAGCAGCACGCGTGTGTCCCCCATCGTGCCGACGGTGAGGCGCGAGGTGGCGAGCAGCGGCCGCATGCCGTTCATCGCGGTGTTGCCGTGACGTGTTGCAGGTCGTAGGCCGGCTCCGACGGCGCTCGGCCCATCTCCTGCCAAACAACTTCGAAACCAGCACCGACTGATCCGGCCAGCGCGTCATTGACCAACCAGGCCGCGGCCGAAGATCTACCGCGGTGCGAGCACGACGTTGGCGTCGCCGACGCGGCAACGAACGCGCACAGTGCGACCGTCGATTTTCGCAACGAGAGTCACCTCGGTAGCCGAGCGCAAGTCGAACGCGACGCTGCCGTCGACATCGGTTTCGCCGCGGGCCAGCTCACGTCCGTCGTCGCCGAGCGCCGCGACTTGCACACCGCCAACCGCGCGCCCGGTCTCGTCGACGACCACGGCCTGCAGCCAACCAGCCTCGCCGAGGAACAGCACGACCGAACCGCGTTCGGCCCGCACACCAGAACGGGTCGAGCGCGTCATGCCGTCGAGAGTCGCCTCGCTGCCGTTCATGTCGCTCGGCTCGATGGTTAACTCGAACGCATCGACCGGCGCGTCGAACAGGCGGAACGGCACGGGCTGCCTCAGCAGCAGCGGTTTGCGCGCAGCGCCTTCGGCGGTCGTGACTACGCGCACCGTGGGTGGCGTGCGGCCAGACGGCATGCGCACGCGGCCGTGCACGACGCGCCCGAGGCGCAAGGCGAAGTCGTGGGTGAGCAGTCGGTCCGTTGGCCCGACCTCGGCGAGCCACTGCTTGGCTTCGATGACGACCGTGGCGACGAGTCGCGGCGTGACTTCCTCGGCGAGTGCTCTGACCTCGTAGCTGCCCGGCGCGACGTCGGCGATGTGGTAGCGCCCGAGGCTGTCCGTGAACGTGCGGCGGCTGTTGATGTAGAAGCTGCCGCGCGGTTCGGAACCCGTGCCGCCGCTGAAGCGATACCGGTCGCCGTTCGTGCCCTTCAAGGTGACCGAGATGCCCGCGAGCGGTTGGCCGTTCTCGTCGAGGGCTCGCCCCGTCAGATACACGGCCGGCGACAGTTCGATGATGCCCAGATCGATCGCCTCGCGAGTGCTCTCGTCGGCGGGGAAGTCGTAGACCGCGGTGCCGTATCCATCGGCGCGCACGAACAGACAGTGCGGCAGGTCGTGCCGCACGGCATCGAAGGCGAACGCACCGCCTCTGTCGGTGCGCGTCGTCAACCAGTCGAGCTGCTGCAGATCACCGCTGTGCACGTTTGCCATAACCACGACTTCGGCCCCGACGATCGGCTGCTTCTGCGTGTCGACGAGCGTGCCGCGCGCGGTGCGTCCCCGTTCGAGCGCGATGACGAGCGATGTGGCACCAGCGGGCTTGATGCGGATCCGGCCGTAGCCCGGCGCCCGCGCATCGATCTCGCCGCCGCTGCCGTGCACCACGAAGCTGCCGTCGTCCCGAGTCACTACGGCGTTCTCCAACCGAAAACTCGCCGACGCCACTTCGGCGCCGCGCAGTGGTTGCTTGGTGGCCGCATCGACGACGGTACCGGTCCATGGCTCCAGCGCGGCCACGCTGAGGTCGCAACGCGCCGTTCGCGCCGGCAGCAGTTCGACCGTCGTCGACTTCTCGGGTCCGCTGGCGGGCAAGCGCACCTTGAGGAACACGAACCCCGGCGGCAGTGACGTCGCCGCGTAGTAGCCGGCGCCGTTCGTCAGCGTGTGGAACAGCTCCAAGCTGGCCCCCGAACTCCAACCGCGCACCGTAGCGCCGGCGACGGGTCGGCCCTCCGCGTCGAGCACGATGCCCTCGACGTGCGCCCCGCGTTCGAGCTGCACGCGCAGGTCTTCGCCAGCGAACACGAGGTCGCGCACGGCGAGCAGGTTCTTGCCGGCGCGGCAGCGCAGCACATGCGGCCGGCCTGCGGCCAGATCGACGGCGAACGTGCCGTCGTCGCCGCACGTCGGGGCGGCTACGACGACCTCGCGCGGGTCGTTCACAAGCGCATTGGATTCGCGCGCCAAGTGGCGCGACAGCTCGACGCTGGCCCCCGCGGCCGGAACGCCGTCGGGCAGGAGCACGACGCCGCGCAGGGTCGTGGTTGGCGGTGCGACGTCCTGCGCGCGGCTCGGCATCGCACCCAGAAGCGCGGCCAGAGCCCAGGCGAGCGCGAGCGATGGGGAACAACGGCACGAAGGGGGTCGGCGCACGGCATGCATCAGATGGGTTCCTACCGCCATGGTAGCGCGCGTGCCCTTGCCAAACTCGGCGCGCAGGCCAGAGTCACGCGTTCCTCATTGGCACGGGAGTGCCAGGGCCGTCGATGTCATCAAGGCGGGGCCACGCACCGACAATTCTTCGGTGCCGGTGCCGGTGCCGGGCATGCCATGATCCCGCCATGCATCGCATCGACGCATTGCTCTCGCTCGTGCTGGGCACGACCTTGCTCGCGGCCCAAGACCCGGCCAACGAACTCGACGAGCAGCGCTTTGCGGCGCTGCAACGACAGTTGTCGCCCGATCCCGCGGTGCCGTGGCGGTCGATTCCATGGCGCATCCACCTGCTCGAAGCGCAGCGCGAGGCCGCGGCGCAGCAGAAGCCCCTGTTTCTGTGGGCCATGGATGGTCATCCGCTCGGTTGCACTTGAAACAACGGCGTGATCGACCGGGCGTCGATCTTCGCCGATTTGCGCATGGGCGAGCTGTTGCGCACGAAGTTCGTTCCGGTTGCTCTCGACCAGGCCTACCAACGACGCCAACAGGATGCCGAAGGCGAGTTCTACCGACGCATCGCCGGCCAAGGTCCTCGCCACGACTTCCAGCAGACGACGCAGGGATTCTACGTCGCCACTGCCGACGGCGAGCTGCTGCTCTACAACAACAACCGCGACCCGGAAAAGGTCTTCCGCCTCGTGCAGGCGGCGCTGCACGGCTTCGACGCGAGCGCCGACCGCGCCACGCCCATCGCACCGATCGAGGCCGGCAAACGCGATGCTCGATACGACCCGCACCCACCCGAGCATGGCCTCGTCGTGCGCGTGCACGCCAAGGTGCTCGGCGGTTACGCCGCGACCGAGGATGTCTGGCAGCGCATGTCCCAGTCGGCGCTGTCGCGCGACAACTTGTGGATCACTCGCAGCGAGCACGAAGCGCTCGTGCGCGACGAGCTGCCGAAGACGCTCGTGCAGCGCATTGCGCGCTTCCATCTGGTCGACAACACGCGCGGAGAGCCGACGATGTGGCGAGACGACGAGGTGCGCGAGCTCGACGTCGCGCTCGAGAACGGTCGCCTGCGCGGCATCGTGCACCTCGAGACCAAGGACGGCGCACGCGGCTACCGCGCTGCGTTGCTCGGCTTCGTGCGCGCCGATCAGGGCCGAATCGTGCGCCTCGATCTCGTCGCCGACGGCCGGTTCTGGGGCGAAGGCCCCTACACGCTCGGCGCCCCCGCGGGCGAGTTCCCGCTCGCCGTCTCGCTCACGCTCGCTGATGGCACCGACGTCGCGGAC
>JBDSBS010000887.1:0-7754 GCA_039921435.1 Planctomycetota bacterium
CGCGTGGCGCGCAACACGAGTGATCGATCTCAGGATCCCGACGTCCGGCAGCACACGCACCAATCGCGTCGTGACGCCGCCGCCCGGCACCCAGGCGCCGATGCGGATCTCGCCCTGTGGCAACGGAAACTGCAGTCGACCCTCGCGGTCGCACACGTAGTCCAACAGCGAGTTGTAGAGGTCCTTCGTAGTCACCGTGAGGTGCGCACCCGGCACCGGCTCGCCGGTATGCGTCTTCACCTCGATGCGAGCGACCGGAATCGTGTCGAGCCGGATAGAGCCGAGGTCGTGTGGCGAACCGAACGGTGCATAGCCGACTGCCAACCACAGCACGGGCGCCGTGGCGATGTCCTCGCGCAGGCGCAGACCGGCCGCGAACCGCGGACTCTTGCGCATGCAGCAGCGAAGCGAGCAGCCCGACGCGAGCACGGTTGCCACGAGGCGAAGGGTCCTCCTGACCCGATGTTCGGCGAGCGAGGCGCGCGACGCCAGTCGGTCGGCCTTCTTGCGGGAGCTGCCGCCCGTCAGCGAACGGGAGAGTCACCGCGCTGCACGTTCGCGTGGTCGGATCAGCGCTCGAACTCGATCGCCATGCCCATGCCGCCGCTCATGCACAGCGTGGCGAGGCCGCGCTTGCTGGCGCGCCGCACCATCTCGTGCAGCAGCGTGACGACGATGCGTGCACCCGTCGCGCCGATTGGATGCCCGAGCGCGATAGCGCCGCCGTTGACGTTGAGCCGTTCGGACGCGATCGGCAGCTCGCGCAAGCAGGCCAGCATCTGCGCGGCGAACGCTTCGTTGAGCTCGACGAGGTCGTAGTCGCCGAGTTGGCGGCCGGTCTTTTGCAGCAGGTTCTGCACGGCCGGCACGGGACCGATGCCCATGATGCGCGGCGACACGCCCGCGGTTGCCGAAGCACCCAGCCAGGCCATCGGGGTCACAGCGCGTCGTTTCACTTCGCTCTCGGGCATGAGCACCAACGCGGCACCGCCGTCGGTGATGCCCGAACTGTTGCCCGCGTGTACGGTGCCGACCTTGGGCCGGAACACGGGCGGCAGCTTCTGCAGGTCCGCGAATGTGACGCCGGCTCGCACGTGCTCGTCCGTGGTGATCTTGACGCGCCCCTTCTTGCCCTCGATGACGACGGGCACGATTTCGGCCTGAAAGCGCCCCGCCTGCTGCGCCGCCACACCCTTCTCGTGCGAGTGCAGCGCGAACTCGTCCTGTTCCTTGCGCGCGATGCCGTAATCGTCGGCGAGGTACTCAGCGGTGTTGCCCATCGGCTCGCCGAGGATGCCGCACGTGAAGCCGTCCTGGTAGTTGCCGTCCTTGATCTCGACGTGGCCGAGCCGGAAGCCGCGGCGCATGTCGGGCAACAGGAACGGGATGTTCGTCATGCTCTCCATGCCACCGGCGACCACGACCCGCTTGCCGTCGAGCAGGATCGCCGCGCGCGCGAAGTCGATCGCCTTGAGGCTGCTGCCGCAGGCCTTGTTGACGGTCACAGCGACGCAGCCATCGCCGCAGTCGGCCGCGATCGCCACCTGGCGGGCCGGGTTGGGTCCCGAACCCAGCTGACGCGCCTGCCCCATGTAGATTTCTTCGACGTCGGTCGGCGCGACACCGGCCTGCGCGAGCGCTGCCTCGACGGCGACCTTGCCGAGGTCGACGGCGCGCAGCGGCGACAGGCCGCCCATGAACTTGCCGATGGGCGTGCGAGCCGCGGCGACGATGGCGATACGTTCCATGCGAGCGTCAGCGTAGAACATGTGAGCCCAAGTGAGCAATGCCGACCTGATGCCGGGTCCGGCACCGGCTACACCACTGCCCCCTGGCCTTCCGATAGGCGCAGCGCATGCCCGGGAACGCGCGAGAGGGTCACAAGGCCGGCAACGAAGGCTTCCGCGAAGCGGTCGCTCAGTGGCGCCTTACCCTGCGCACCGAGGTAAAGCGTGCGTCGTCGTTGCCGACAGCCATGTTCGACGCCTGCGACCCGATGCTGGAAACGCGGTTGGCCGAGACCGCCGAGTCCATGCTCACCCGTCTGCAGCAACCGGTCGCCGAGGTCAGAGCCGCCGAGGATCCAAACGCCGAGAAGCGCATCGAGCGCGTCGCGCCGAACGAGTTGAAGGCCCTGCCGCTGCGCATCGCGGGCCCCGCGGTGCATCTCGCCCTCGACGCCGACCTCGCCGCGGAGTACCTGGGCATCCTCACGGACATGTGCTGCGTCGCCACCGGCAACCCCCAAGCCGGCGCCGTGCATCTGCTGCAGCGCGACTTCGGCCTGTCGCACACGACGGACCTCGCGCAGCTCACTCGACTGCTCGCACAACGCGTGCAGAGTGCGGCCACGGCCGCACCCGACACCACAGCCGACGACGCGCTGACCGAAGTGTGCCAACGCGTGGCCACAGCTCTGGTCCTGCACTTGAGGGACGGCCAACCCGGGCCAGGTGCTGCGTGAAGACGCCGACCATCGCAGAGCTGCAGCTGGCGGCGGTGACGACGTTCGCGCACGAACTCGTCGCCGCGTCGTTGAACCGACTGCTGCACGCCAGGGACCATCGATTCGTCACGGACGCGCTCGAGGAGATGGTCGACGCACTGCGCCACGCGGCCGCGCTCGGCATCGACATGCCGCTGCAACTGCAGCTCGGTGAAGACCGCATCCACTTCGAAGGCAAGGAGCTCACGGGCCCGAGCCTGCAAGCCCGCACGCTGCTGCGCCGGTGCAGCGAGCGGCACATCGCCATACTCGGCTTCGGCGGCGGCCTCGACCCCGAGGAGGCCAACCGCTGCTTGGACCTGCTGCTGCTGCCGCAGAACCAGGACGCGTTCGCACGCAACAACCGCGACGCTGTGCTGTCGGCGTTCGGCATCCGCAATCTGCGTTGGTCGCTGCAGTCGCCTGGCGATCCTGGCGATCGCCACTCGCACGTCGACCCAAGCCAGAAGGCCCTGCACCAGTATCAGGACCTCGCCGACTGCCTGCAGCAAAACCACCTGCGCGCGCACCGCGACATGGAACTCGCCGTCGACGAAGCGGCCGATGTCGTCGAACGCACGGTCGCGCAGTTCGACGAGCCGAGCCTGTTGCTGTCGCTGGCGACGCAGGACGACGTCGATCGCTTCACAGTCGGCCACTCGGTTCGCGTCGCACTGCTCGCACTGCAAGTCGCGCGCGCGCTCGGCGGCGAACGCGAACAGCTCGTGCACGTCGGCACGGCCGCGCTGATGCACGACATCGGCAAGTCGAAGGTGCCGCAGCATATCCTGTTCAAGCAGGGTGCGTTGACGACGGAAGAATGGCACTGGATGGCGCAGCACCCGCGCCTGGGCGCGCAGATCCTGCTCGAGCAACACGCGGAAGTCGACCCGAGCACGATCGGCGCCGCCTTCTGCCACCACATGGGGCCGACCGGCCGCGGCTACCCACAGCCGACGGTGCCCGTCTCGCCGAGTGGCATCAGCCACCTCGTGCGCGTCTGCGACGTCTTCGAAGCGCTCACGTCGGTGCGGCCGTACAAGCGAGCGCTGATGCCGATCGAGGCCTACGCGGTGATGTTCCGCAACGAACAGGACTTCGACCCGGCCTGGCTGCGCCGCTTCGCCCGCACGCTCGGACTCTTCCCGACCGGCTCGCGCGTGCACCTCGACTGTGGTGCCGAAGCGCTCGTCGTGGCGCAAACGAAGTGTCCCGAACACCCGGTGGTTCGACTGCTCAGCGGGCGCGATGGCACAGCACTGGTCGCCGACCAACCGAGTGAAGTGCAGATCGGCCAGGCACTCGAAGGCCGGGTGCCGCGCATCCTCGGCGTGACGACGCACGATCGCTGCGTTGCGGTGCCCGAGTTCGACCTGGCCGAACCAGAGATCCTGACGACGCACGGCAGCCACGCCTGTGTGTCGACGGCGCTCGCGCGCGATGCGGCACGGGTCCAGCCGCCGCGCTGAAAGCGCGGCAAAGATCTTGTTCCCTCGCTGCGGCTGGCCGCGTTAGATCCCATTCCCGCGATGGCGAACGAACCTGCGATGCCTGAGGCTCCCGCGTTCTGGACGGACGTGCCGCACGGTCGCGTGCTCGTGTTCGCACCGCACCCCGACGACGAGGTCGCTGGCCCCGGTGGCGTGCTCGCGCTGCACCGGCGCGCCGACGACCCGGTGCGCGTCATCGTCACGACCGATGGCACGACGGGCGATCCCGATGCACGCTACGAACCGGCGACCTACGCCGAGCTGCGCCGCAGCGAGTCGCGCGCGGGCCTGCGCGAAGTGCACGTCGACGACGTGCACTTCTGGGGCTTTCCCGACAGCTGCGAACTGAGCCCCGCCGACCTCGAGCGCGGCGTGCAAATGGCGGCCGCCGAACTCGAGACCTTCCGACCCGACATCGTCTACGTGCCGTGGCAGCTCGAAGGCCATCCCGACCACCACGCGCTCTGGGTCGTCGTCACGCGCGCCATCGACCGGGTGTCGTGGCGCGGGCTCGCGCTCGGCTACGAAGTGTGGAACGCGATGGTGCCCGACGTCATCGTCGACATCACGTCGGTCATGGCGCAGAAGCGCAAGGCGATGCTCGCGCATCACAGCCAGATCGCGTACGTCACGTACGATCACTGCCTCGCGGGCCTCAACGCGTACCGTTCGCTCGTGCACCAGCGCGGCCGAGGCTACGGCGAAGCGTTCCAACTCGTGCGCGGTTCGCTGCCGACGGGCTGAGGGTGCGTTGCATCGGCCACCTTGGGGAAGCGACGCGCCATGCACAGACCCACCGCGACGACTGCCGCCGCCGCCGCTGCCATGACGAGCGCGCCGAACCACAGGCGAGGCAGCAGTGCGGTCACGAACTTGGTGTGATCGAACAGGACTCCTAGCTCGAGCATCGTGCCCGTGACGTGACTGAACACCTGACCGCCGACTTCTCCAGGCACGCGGTGCAGCCACATGTAGCTGCCGATGCCAGCCGCCATGAGCGCTGCGAACACCGCGCGGCCAGCGCGTTGCTGCAGCAGCGCCACAGCACCGAGCACGAGCGGCAAGAACGCGAAGCTCGCAAACCGCATGACGTCGTATGCGAGCACCATCATGACGAGCACGCCCGCCGTGTACAGCCACGGCCCCCACCGCCCTATCTGCAGTCGATCGGTGCGCCACGCCCAGACGATCACGGCCAGCAGGGGACCGAACTCGAGCAGCAGCATGAGGGCGAGCAGCGCCCACAGGCCGAGCGTTCCCCACGGCAGGAAGTTGTTCGCGAAGTAGTAGGCGGCGTCGTAGCTCTGGCCGCTGCCCCAAGCCTTGACGACCTGACTCCAGCCGAGGTAGACGAAGGCGACCCCAACCATGGCGAGGCCTTCGCGCCACCACAGGCCTCCGGCTCGGCAACGTTCGTAGACGAGCCACGGCGCGAAGAAGAACACCATCTCGTGGCTGAACGCACTGAGCACGACGAGCGACCAGAAGACCGCGGGGCGTCGCACATGGTGCAACGCAAGCAGCAGGAAGATGAAGTTCAGCGTGTCCGAGTAGCAGGTCAGGGGCTTGTAGACCTGCACCGCACCGGTCAGCGCGACGGCTACTGTGACGAGCACGGCGTCCAACCAGCGCGCTCCGTGTTGCCGACAAAACCAGCAGACGACGGCCAACAGTGTGCCATTGCAGACCTGCGTGAACAGCGGCGCACCAGGCCCACCGAAACCGAACGCCCACGCGAGCAGCGGCCACAGGATGCGCTGTGGGAACGCACCATGGAGCGAGAGGGGATCGACGCTCATCGCCTGGAAGGCTTCGCCATGGCCACCAGGGACTGGCGCGGCGGCTGGTGGCTGCAGCAGGTCCGACAACCACAGCGCAAGTGCACCGACGGCGGCGGCGGCGAGCCATACGGCGATGCGGTGCCAGAGGCGGCGCGACGGCGGAGTCATCGAGGCGGCGCAGCCTACCCGATGCGCAGAGGGACTGTCGGCAAGGATCTGCACGGAAGTCGCAGGCGTTGCGCGCCGACTTCCGATCGCTGGCATCCCCATGTGGCGCGCTAAGCTCCCACCCATGCGCGTCGGACTCAGTTGCCTGTTAGCGGCCAGCGCCGCGGCCCAAGCCCCCCACTGGGCCTTCGTCGCGCCGCGACGTGCCCCGGTGCCCGCGGTGCAAGATGCGAACTGGGCCAAGAACGACATCGATGGCTTCGTGCAAGCGCGCCGCGAAGCACTCGGACTCACACCTTCACCCGAGGCCGCGCGCGGCGAACTGCTGCGCCGCGTCACGTTCGACCTGACCGGCTTGCCGCCGACGCTCGCCGAGCTCGATGCGTTCGAAGCAGACCCGCGTCCCGATGCCTACGAACGGGTCGTGCGCAGCCTGCTCGAAACACCGGCGGCCGCCGAGGAGTCCACGCGAGTCTGGCTCGACCTGTCGCGCTACGCCGACACGAGCGGCATGCAGCGCGATCAGGTGCGCGCGCTGTGGCGCTGGCGCGATTGGGTGCTCGATGCCTACCGCAGCAACTTGCCGTTCGATCGCTTCGTCACCGAACAGCTCGCCGGCGACTTGCTGCCCGATGCCACTCCCGCACAGCGCATCGCCACCGGCTGGAACCGCAACAACCCGACGTCCGACGAAGGTGGGCTCATTCCCGAGGAGTACCTCGCGCTCTACGCCAAGAACCGCACCGACACGTTCGGCACGGCGATGCTCGGACTCACGGTCGGCTGTGCGCAGTGCCACGACCACAAGTCGGATCCGCTGTCGCAGCGCGACTACTACCGCCTCTCGGGCTACTTCGCCTCGTTCGCCGAAGAGGGCAACGACGGCGGCGGGCTGGCTCCTGTGCCGTCGATGCTGGCCGGTCGGCCCGACGAAGTTGCCGAACACGAACGGTTGCACGCGGCGGTGGCAGCACTCGGCAAGCAACTCGCGGCCGTGCCGTGGCAGCAGCTCGAGCTCGTGAATGCGGGCCGCGACACCGAGTTCGTGCGGCGCGCCGACGGTTCGCTCGTCGCCCTCGGACTCGCACCCGAGCGCGTTGACTACGTGCTGCGCGCCGAAGGACACCTGGCGGGCACGAGCGTGCTGCGCCTCACCGCCTTGCCCGACGACGAGCTGCCCGAACACGGCCCCGGACGCGCGCCCAACGGCAACTTCGTGCTCGGCGAAGTCGAACTGTGGACCGGTGCCGGTGGCAACCGGCAGCGCATCGCCATCGCCGCGGTCGAAGCAGACTTCGCCCAGCCAAACCATGCGGCGGCGCTCGCGATCGACGGCGACCCCACCCTGGGCTGGGCAATCAACGGGCGCCACGAAGCGACCGCCCTGCACCTGATGCTCGAACGGCCACTGCCGCCGGGCACTAACTCGCTCGAGCTGCGCATGCGTCACCAGTCCGTGCACCGCCAACACCTGATCGGCAGGTTCATGTGGCATGCGACGACAGCGCCGATGCTCGATCTGCTCACGCGCGTGCGTGCCGCCCGCGAGCAACTCGCCGACTTCGAAGCCAATCTGCCTCGATGCATGGTCAGCGGCGACCTCGCCGTGCCGCGCGCCGTGCACGTGCTGCAGCGCGGCCGCTACGACCAAACTGGCGAACGGGTGACGCCCGGCACTCCGACGTTCTTGCCGCCGTTGCCTGAGGGCGCGCCGTCCGATCGCCGCGCGCTGGCCAAGTGGTTGTTCTCGCCCGAACAGCCGCTGACCGCGCGCGTCGCGAGCAACCGCATCTGGCTGCGCCATTTCGGCCGCGGCCTCGTCGCGACGCC
>JBDSBS010000888.1:0-8744 GCA_039921435.1 Planctomycetota bacterium
GATGGGTGCCTCGCGACAACGCTTGCTGCTGCAAGCGCTGGCGCACGCGGGCCATCGGAATCTCGCCGTCGAGGCCTCGTGGTTCCTTCGCGCTGAAGATGCCGAGGTGCGGGCCGCGGCGGCGCAGGCCATCGCCGCCGATGACAGTGCCGCGGGACAGCAGATCGCACGCGAGGTCCTCGCCACGACTGCGGACCCCGAGGTCCGCCGCATCCTGGCCCGCAGCCCAAGGCGGCGCGCCAGCTGATGCTCCGCTACGGGCAGCCGGTACCGCCAGCGCGGATGTGCAGCCCATTGCTCGCCGCGAGGAACCCGCATCGGTCCACCCGTCGCGAGTTCGAAGCCTTGGCAGTAGACATCCGTCGGCGCGAGCCCTGGCGGAATCGGCAACGCCACCGAGATCGCGCCACTTCCGGCGAGCAGCGCTGCGAGGCATGAGGCGTGCGACTTCATGCACCTGTGATGTCATTGGCCAACAGAGCCGTCCACCCCGTCGTATCGACCCGACGTCGACGCTCGGGTCGACCCCGCGACATCTGAACAAATGCGCGCAGTCGCCTTGCGCGCCACAGCGGCGACCGCAGAATCCGCGCATGAAGAATGTTTTCGCTGCATGCTTCGCCGTGCTGACTCTCACGTTCGCTGGTTGTGCGCAACCCAAACACGCGGCTGCCCTCACGCGGCACGCCCCGTTGCTCAACAATGTCTGCATCGTCACCGGCGAACCACTCGACGCCGACAGCCCGACGGTCGACTACAAGGGCGGCAAGATCGGCTTCTGTTGCGACAAGTGTCTCGGCAAGTGGAACTCGATGGACGACGGCCAGAAGAAGGCTGCGTTCGACGCGAGGAAGTGACCCATGACGCAACCCAAGATCGCCTCCCGCACGCCGTTCGTGCTCGACGTGCAACCAGGCACCTACGCCTGGTGCGCGTGCGGGCGGAGCAAGAAGCAGCCCTACTGCGATGGCTCGCATGCCGGCACGGGCCTCGTGCCCAAGATCGAGCAGATCGCGACAGCCAAGAAGGTCGCCTGGTGCGGCTGCAAGCAGACGTGCACGAAGCCGTTCTGCGACGGCTCGCACAACAAGCTGCCGAAGGCGTAGCGCGCCCGAGCATGGTCGCCGGAATGAGCCGCCGCGGAATCCTCCGGTTTTTTTGGCAAGAGTCGCGGGTCCCGAGCCACTGATGGCATGGAACCACTGCTCTCGTCCCTCCGCCGTCTCCTAGTTGCATGCGCCATGCTGTTGTCAGCCGCGCACGGCCTCGCCCAATCGACCTGCTACCACTTCGGCTCAACGCCGATGGCCGCCACGTGGGAGGCGAGCCCGGGCCTGCTCGACTGCGCCGCTGCGCCGAGCTGGCCGCAGTGGCATCTGTTCACGCCGGCGCATCGTGCCCCGGGACCGCACCAGGGTTTCAATCCGGGCAACGCACAGGCGCGGCCACGCGTGCTGATTGCCTACCGCTGCACGGGCTTCTTGTTGGTGCCCGTCGTGCCGGTGCACATTCGGTGGATGGGCTACGTGATCGACCAACCCGAGATCGCGTGCGCCATCAGCCCTTGAGCACGTGCCCTTCGCGCCGCGACAGCCACAGGCTGCAGACGAGGTCGCTCGTGACGTTGGGGATCGTGCGCGTCATGTCGACGAGGCGATCGACACCGAGGATCAATGCCAGCATCGGGGCAGGCACACCCACCTGCATCAGCACGACTGCCAGCAACGGCAACGACCCACCGGGAACGCCTGCAGCACCGATCGCAGTCAACACCGCGAGTCCGATGACGAGCATCTGTTCGCCGATGCCGAGTGGTACGCCAGCGGCCTGCGCCAAGAACAACACGGACACGCCTTCGAACAATGCCGTGCCGTTCATGTTCATCGTGGCGCCGAGCGGCATCACGAATCCGGCGATCTCCTTGGGCGCCCCGAACTCCTCGACCGCCGTGCGGATCGTCGTCGGCATCGTCGCGCTCGACGACGAGGTCGAGAACGCGGTGATGATCAACGTGCGGCTGCCTCGGTAGAAACGCGCCGGCGACAGGCCCGCGAAGGCCCACGCCAGGAATGTGATGACGACCACTTGGAACAGCACGAGCCCACCCATGGCTGTCACGAAGTACCAGCCAACGAGCTTCATGACGTCGATGCCGAGCTTCGCTGACGCCGTGAAGATGAGGCACATTACGCCGAGTGGTGCCAGCTCCATCGCCCAAGCGAGCACCTTGACGCAGAGGTCGTAGATCGTCTCGAGCACCTCGCACAGGGTGCGAGAGCGCTCGCTCGGCAGGCGCGTCGACGCCGCTCCGAGGATCAGCGCGAAGAAGATCAGGCCGAGGATCTTCTTGTTGTCGGACGCTGCCCCGACCACGTTCTGGGGCACGATCTCGACGATCGTGTCGAGCGAGAAGCCCTTGCCTGTCTTGCCTTCGGCGATCTTCTCGGCGGCCTTGTCCTTGTACTGCTCCTGCACCTTGACTGCGACGTCTTCCGACATCCTGAGGCCAGGCTTGATCGTTCCCACGAGCAAGAGACCGATCACCGCGGCGAGTGCAGTGGTGCCGAGGAACCACGTCAGCGCGCGGCCACCGAGTTGACCCAGTTTCTGAACGCTGCCGAGGCCAGCGACACCGAGGAACAAGGAGCAGAACACGACCGGCACCACGACCATGAACAGCAGGTTCAGGAACAACTGGCCGATCGGGTTCACGACTCTGTCGGCCCACCACACCAGGTCTTCGTAGGCACCGCTGGGGGGCTGCCCGACGCCCGGCGCCAACGCCAGGTTCAACGCGACACCGGCCAATGCGCCGATCAGCATACCGAACAGGATCTTGGTCGGCAGCGACATGCCGCGCTTCGTCTCGGAGCCGTGGTCCATGGGGCGCAGAAGCTACCGCGCCACCGCTCCGCATTCTGTGTCGGGTTGTGGCTGGTTCCACAATTGCCCGCTCACGGCCGCCGGTCAAGCCAAACGCGCCCGCACCCGACTCTGCCCACCGCCCTCGGGCCGCACCTCGACGATCGCGCCAATGCGCTCGGCGATGCCGTCGACGTGTGAGATCACACCGATCTGGCAGCCCGTCGCCTGCAGCGTGTCGAGCGCACCTAGCGCGGCTTCGAGGTTCTGCGCATCGAGCGTGCCGAAGCCCTCGTCGAGGAACAGCGTCTCGACCCGCGAACGCGGCGCCGCGAGCGTCGCCAAGGCCAGCGCGAGCGCCAAGGACACCAAGAACGTCTCGCCGCCGGACAAGCTCTGCAGGCCGCGCCGGGAGCCGCCGAGATCGAGATCGACGACGACGAAGTCCATCTCGCCGCCCGGGTTCTTCTGCAGCCGATAGCGCCGCGCCAGCTCGGCGAGTCGCCGGTTCGCCTCGACCAACAGCAGGTCGAGCGTGAGGCTCTGGGCAAACACGACGAACGCGTCGCCGCCGCTGCTGCCGATCAAGTCGTCGAGAGCGCGCCACACAGCGAGCGCCTGCTCGGCTTCGGCCAGGCGCGGCGCGATCTCCGCCCGCTGGCGGCGCACGGCGTCGTCGGCCCGCAGCTGGCTCTGCGCGTCGACGTGCCGCTTCTCGACTTCGTCGCGAGCGCGGCGGGCTTGCTCGAGCGCCAGCGCGGCGTCGGCGGCATCGAGTTCGGGGCGATCATGGGCCTCGTGCTCGCGCCGTTGCGCCGCGCGCTCGCGCAGCACGGCGCGCTTGGCCGTCACCTCGTCGGCGAGTGCTTGCAGCTCGCGCGCTTCGTCGGGCATGGCGTCGATGCCCATGTGCACGGCAGCCGCCACGTCTTCGCGGCTGACTTCGGCAACGGCGAGCGCGCGTGCGAGCGCCTGCTGCGCAGCTGTTTCGTCGGCCGCGGCCCTCAACTCGGCGGCCTCGAGCGCGACACTTCGTTCGGTCGCACTCTCGGCTGCGGCCGCAGCGTCGACCTGCTCTCGGTAGAGACCATGCAGCGACCGCAGCTTCGGCACGCGCTCGGCGCCGAGATGCAACAGCGCGTCCGCACCACCGGGCAGGCCCTCGCAGGCCGCGACCAACGCACCCTGCAGCTCGGCTGTGGCAGACAACAGACGTTCGCCATCGGCACGCGTCGACTCGGCGCGCGCGACAGCGTCACGGTGCTGCTGCTGCTCGGCCTGCACCTTCTCTCTCGCCTTGCGGCTAACTTGCTCCGCAGCCACACCCGCTTGCACCGCCACATCGAACGCCCGCGCCGCGGCCGCGGCGGCCGCTTCGTTCTGGTGCATGTCGCGCTCGGCGGCTTCGACGGCGTCGAGGCGAAGCGCCGCGAGTTGCATCGCCAACTCTGGAGAGTCGCAGACCCACGCTTCGGCGTCGCCATCGACACGGCTGCGGAATGCCGCCAACGCCACCGCCAACGCCTTCGACGCGGCATCGGCCGCGCGGCGTGCGGCTACCAGATCCCGTTCGCTGCTGCGATGTTCGGCGGCCGCCGTCACGGCCAACCGCTGAGCTTCGTCGTGGTGATGCTCGGCGGCCGCAAGCGCTCGCTCGGTGGCCTCGCGGTCCGCGTCGTCGGTGCCGCCCGCAGATGGATGCTCGGTGGCGCCACACAGAGGACACGGCTCCCCGGCAACCAACTCACTGCGCCGCGCCGCGAGGTCGTGGTGCGTGCGCAGTTGCGCCTGGGTCCGCCTCGCTGCCGCTACGCGCAGCGCTGCCGCATCGTGCTGCTGCCTGGCATCGGCGGCGACTCGAGCCAATGGCACTCCCGCCGCCCCGAGAGAATCAACGTGCACCGCCGCATCCCGGCATTGCACCGCCGTGCTCTGCCACACTTGCGCGAGTTCGCGCAACTTCGCAACCGCCACACGTCGCGCCCGCAACTCCGACCGCTGCTCTGCCACGCCGAGTAACTCGGGCGCTTGGGTCGCGTGTCGAGCCACTTCGACGGCCACCGCGGCGCGTTCCCGTTCCTGCTCGGCAACGGCCGCCGCCGCGTGCACCGTAGCCAGGCCCGCCTTTGCGGCGTCCACAGCCGCGAGCAAGCGCGGCAGACTCGCCGCGATCGCCGCCGCCCGCTGCTCGACGTTCTGCCACTGCAACAGCAAAGGCTCCCACTGGGCCAGGTCGCGCACGAGCGGCGGCACGGCGAGCGAGCCGTTGGAGCCTCTAGCAAACGCGGTGCGAAGGCCCTGAGCCAGAGCCAGCGTGCACCGCTGTGCCACCGCCGCGTGCTCGGTTCGATCGCCAACGGCTACCACCGCCGCTTCGCGCGCCCGCTGCGCCGCCTCGCGCCCTTGCTCGGCGACCTCCCAGCGCGGCACCACGGGCAGCGCTCGCTGCAGCCGAGCAAGCCGTTCGCGGCGTGCCGTCGCCGCCGCATCGGCAGCGATCGCCTGCTGCAACGCCACCGTCACTTGACTCTCGTTCTGCCGATGCCGCTCCGCGGCGGCGTGCCATGTGACGTAGCGGCTCGCGAGATCGATGCCGACCTTGCAGACTTCGTGCTCGTGCGCCAGCCGCAGCGCCTGCTGCTCGAGCGCCGCGCGATCCGCCGCCTCGAGCGGTGCTTGCAGCTCCAACTGTGCGCGCAACACCTGCACGTGTGCCTCGCCCTGCCGCCGTCGTTCGTGGGCCGCTCGCGAGAGCTTGCGGTAGACGTCCGCGCCCGTGAGGTTCTCGAGCAGCCGTGCGCGTTCGTCGGCCGTGGCGCGCAGGAATGCCGCGAACTCGCCCTGTGCTAACAGCACCGAGCGACAGAACTGGCGGAAGTCGAGCCCGAGCCGCGCCTCGATTGCGGCCAAGACCTCGGTCTTGCGGCCGCCAGCGACGAGCACGTTGCGCTCGAGGTCCACGAGCGACATCTCCTGATCCTGAACGCGCCCATCGGGCCGCCGGCGCGCGCGCCGCACCGCCCACCTGGCGCGATAGCACACTCCATCGCGCCCCGTGAAGTCGACCTCGGCGTGGCCCTCCGCCGCATCGCGACGCAACAGCGACCGCGGGTCCGTGCTGCGCAACCAATCGCCGCGCGCCTCGCCGTCGTCGCCGACGAGCACGCCACCGCGCCCCGACAGCCGCGGCGTGCAGTCGAACAGCGCGAGACACAGCGCGTCGAGCAACGTGCTCTTGCCCGCCCCGACCGGCCCCGTGATCGCAAACAACCCGACGCCGCCGAGCAGGCTGTGCACGAGATCGACCTCGAACGACCGCGCGAGGCTGGCGAGGTTGCGGCCGCGAATGGCCAGGATCCTCACGAAACGCCCCCGTGCTGCACATCGTCGAGCAGTTCGCGAAACGCGGCGAGCAGTGGCTCCGGCAGCGGGCCTTCGTGATCGCACTCGTAGCGGCGCACGAACACTTGCTCGGGCGACAACGATGCGAGTTCTGCGGGACGACGCACGGGCTCGCCGCTCGCATCGGTGCCCGTCAACACCACCTCGACGCGCACGAGGCGCGCGTTGCGATCGGCGATGCAGCGGGCGATGCGTTCGCCGATGTCGGGCGACGGCTGCGCCAAGCGAACGGCAACCTCGACCAACGGCCGAAGCTCGTCCGCCATCGCTGCGTCGCGCGGCGGCAGGGCCGCTACCGCAGCCAGCGCAGCCTCGGGCTCGAGTTCGCCGCGTTCGGGAATGCGCACCAGCGGCACGAGCCGCGGCACGCGCAGCGACCACACCTTCTGCAGCCGCTCGCCGTCGAGGTCGGCGAAGACGACGTGGTGCGCATGAACGCGTTCGGGCATCGAAAGCGGGATCGGCGAACCGCTGTAGCGCACGTGGTCGCGGCCGGCGAGCGCCTGTGGGCGATGCAGGTGGCCGAGCGCCACGTAGGCGCATTCGTCGGGAAACAGGTCGAGCGGCAAGGCGTGCTGGTTGCCGCCGAGCACCTTGCGCTCGCTGAGTTCGCTGAGCGCGCCGCCGACGAGGTAGCCGTGGGCCATGGCGACGAGCGCCTGCCCGGGCTGGCGCATCGCGAGTGCGGCTGTGAACAGTTCGTCGTGCAGGGCGCGCATGCCCGCGATGAGCGGGTCGCCCTCGGCCGGTGGTTCGGCTTCTTCGCCGGGCCGCGGCAACACGTAGTCGACGCCACGCTGCTCCGTCACAGCACCTTCCCGCGCCCGTGGCACCAGCGTCACCACGTCGCTGGTGCGCAAGAACGGGATCGCCGCGCACACGGCCACCACGTTGCCGCTGCCATCGCGCAGCGGCACGAGCAGTTCGCTCGTCGCGAGTCGGCCGCCCGCATCGCGCTGCACACTGCCGACGATGCGCACATCGAACGTCGCCAGCAAGTCGCGCGGTGCCTCGAGCCGCGCCGCCGAATCGTGGTTGCCCGCGATGACGACCACCTGCACAGCCGGCCGTGCCTGCTTCAGTTCGCCGAGAAACTGAAACCACGCGCGCCAAGCCGCGGGTGGCGGGTTGCTGCTCTCGAACACGTCGCCGGCGATCAGCAGCGCATCGACCTTGCGCTCGACCACCGTCTGCACGAGCCAGCGCAAGAAGTGGGAATGCTCCGCCGCCTGCGAATGGTCGCGCAGTGTGTGTCCCAGGTGCCAGTCCGCGGTGTGCAGGATGCGCATGTCGCACGGCGCGCCGGGCGCCGATGCGGCGACGGTAGCATCGCTCCGCCGGGGAATCCGCAGGATCGCGACTGGTTTCGGCGCCCTTCGCCACCGATTCTCGCGGCATGCTGCGCCAAGCGCTCTGCCTTTTGTTCCTTCTCGCCGCGTGCGGAACGACCACTCGCTCGCACCCGGACGCGGCCAACGACCCGGCCCTGCTCGCCGAAGTGCGCGCGGTCATCGCCGAGCTCGGACCCGGCGTGCGCGCAAGCCTGTGGTTGTCGCTGCCACTCGGCGAACCGCTGTTGGCCCTCGGCGCCGACAAACCGATGCCGGTCGCGAGTGCGATCAAGGCCGGCTATCTGGTCGAACTGTTTGCCGCGCTGCCGAACGGCCTCGACGCGCCGTTGCCCGGCGCCGCGGCGGTGCTCGCCGATGGCAAGCACCCAGCCGTCGCCCGATTCTCGCCCACCCAACGGGCGACGGCACAGATGGCGCTCGGCACCGCCAGTGTGCACCGCATCGGCGAAGCGATGATCGCAGGCAAGGGCGTCGACAACGCGACCTACAACATCGCCGCCAACCTCGTCACGGCGTTCTTCGGCGGCCCGACCTGGCTCGAAGCGAAACTGCACGCGCGTGACCCCGAATGGCACGGGCTGCACGTGCGCCGCTACATGCTCGCAAACCGGGAGACGGGCGACAACACGGCCACGGCGTACGCCCTCGCCGCCGTGCACGGTCGCCTGGCCTTGGGCGACGTGCCGGGCCTCGATGCGCGCACCGTCGCCGCCGTTCGCGACGTAATGGCCCGGCCCACGGACGCGATCGGCCGGCGCGTCTTTGCCAAGAGCGGTGCGCTCAACAGCGATCCGATCACGCGCGTCGAAGCCGGGTGGCGCGAAGGGCCAAACGGCGCGCTCGTGCACGTGGTCATGCTCAGTAAGAGCGGCGTTCCGGCCGACGAACAGGCCAAGTCAGGACAGCTGCTGGGCGAAGCCGCGCTCCGCATCCAGGGGCTACTGCTGGCCAGCCGCTGATCTTCGACTCCGCGTTCTTCGCGCGGTGCGCAGATCAGGCTTCGGTGGACGCGTCGTGCTTGCCGACCGCGGCCCTGGGCTTGGGCCGGTCGAGCACGATCACAAGATGCGGGTCGCGCCGGTCGGGCGCCTTCACTTTCTTCGTGAACGAAGGGACCGCAGCCGTCGA
>JBDSBS010000889.1:0-6542 GCA_039921435.1 Planctomycetota bacterium
AGTTGTTGAGCGCCTTCGAGACGTCGTCGTGGTCCTCTGGATGGAGGCGACGGAGCATCGCCAACGACCGCTCGAACAGCGGCTCGGCGGCACCAAGGTTGCCCAGCTCTTGCTCGATCGTGGCCAACAGGTCGCAGGCCATCGCCACGTCCTTGTGGTCACCTTCGTGTTCGCGCTCGAACAGCACGAGAGTGCGCCGCGCTAGTGGCAGCGCGTCCGCGACGCGCCCATTGCGATAGAGGATCTCGGCAATCACCGAGCGCAAACTCGCTTCGACGGCGGGATCGCTGCGGAACGCACCTTCATCAAGCAGCTTGCTCGCCTGCTGCATCGCGTCCACGACCAGAATGCCCTGGCTGCCGCCGTAGTTCGGATCTGCCGACTGCAGTGCGTCCGTCACGAACCGGCTGATTGCCTCGGCGCGCTTGCGCTCGATCGCCTCGGCCCGTGCGTTGGCCTCGGCGATGCCCTGCTGCCGCAGCGCCTCGGCTCTCTGCTCTTCGGCGACCGTGCGCTGTCGTTCCGCCACCACTCGCAGTTCGTCGGCGAGACGACGCTGCTCGGCTTCGGCCGCCTGGGCCGAGACCGCCGTGTCCCGTTCCCGCTGCGCGATGCTGGCTTGCCAGGCGAAGGCGATGACGCCAACGAGCAGGGCGCCCGCAACGGCACTGACCGCGGCGACGAACCCACGATTGCGGCGCACGAACTTCTTGATCCGGTACGAGCGGCTCGGCGGTGCCGCGACGACGGCTTCGCCGCTCAGATAGCGACGGATGTCCAGCGCCAGTCCGCTCGCCGTCTCGTAGCGGCGCGTGCGGTCCTTCTCGAGCGCCTTCATCACGATCCAGTCGAGCTCTCCACGCAGCAAGAGCCCGAGCCGCTTGGGCTCGATGCGCCGCTGGGCAGCGATGCTCGCAAGAGCTTGGAACGAAGCGCTGAGCCGCGTTGAAGGCCGCGGTGGTTCCACCTCGCTGATCATGCGGCGGATCTCACCGAACATCGCGTCGCCGAGCGTCTGCCGGTCGAAAGGCGTGCTGCCAGTGAGCAGCTCGTAGAGCAGCACACCGAGTGAATAGACATCGGTGCGCGTGTCGATGTCGAGCGAGCCTTCGGCCTGCTCGGGACTCATGTACTGCAGCGTGCCGATCACCTGCTGGTGCTCGGTGAACAGCGTCTTGTCGGTCAGCTTGCTCGAAGTCGCTTTGGCAATGCCGAAGTCGATGACCTTTGCCCGCGGCTGGCCGTCCTGCGTGCCGACCAGCACGTTCGATGGCTTGATGTCGCGGTGGATGATGCCCTTGCTGTGCGCGTGCTGCACCGCGCTGCAGACTTGCGCAAACAGCTCGAGACGTTCGTCGATCGACAGCTTGTTCTTGTCGCAGTACTCGACGATTGGCGCGCCTTTTACGAGATCCATCACGAAGAACGGGCGACCCGTCTCGGTGGCGCCAGCGTCGAGCACCTTGGCGATGTTGGGATGGTCCATCATCGCCAGCGCCTGGCGCTCTTGTTCGAACCGGGCGACCACCTGGCGCGTGTCCATGCCCAGCTTGATGATCTTGAGCGCGACCCTGCGCGCGACGGGCTTCTCCTGCTCGGCGAGGAACACCACGCCGAAGCCCCCCTCGCCGATCATCTGCAACAGTTTGTAGGGACCGATGCGCGTGCCCGGGCCTTCTTGCAGCGTGGCGCTGGCCGCAGCCGCCCCGGCCCCGACGCTCGTTTGGGCCTCGGGGTGCGCGCCCGTCGGCGCCGCCAAGAAGTTCTGGTCCTCGATCGCCGCCAACATCGCGACGAGCCTTTGCTTGAGGTCGTCATCGCCGCCACACTTGCTGTCCAGGAAGGTCGTGCGCGCAGCGGCGGGCAGTTCGAGAGCCCGGTCGAACAGCCGGCGTAAGCGGTCGTGGTTGCTTTCGGTCATGCGGGCGTCTTGACCCAGTGCATGGGCCCATGCGCAGAATCGGCTGGTCGCTGCCCGGCCGCGGGCCATTTGGTGGTAAAGCGACGGCCGCTGGCGACTCGGATCAGGAAAACCGGAAAGCTCCAAAGGGCAGGGCCAGCCACCCTGACCATCAGACGACCCGAACGGTCTCGAGCACGGCCCGCATCGCCGCGACGACACCTTGGGTCTCCGGATGGCGCACGATCACCCACCCATCCCCTTCGTAGTGGGTCGAGCGCGGCTGCCCCGGCTGCGGCAGTTTGGCCCCGGCGATCAGCCTACCGACGCGCTCCCGCATCGCCTCCAGACCTTGCACTGCGCGCACGGCCGGCCCACCGCCCATCGCACGCAAGAACACGCACCCCGCCGCGAACTGCCGCGCCGGGAGCTCCCACTTCCGGTGCACGACGAGTCGGGCCCACGCCGCCCAGGGGTCCGCACCGTGCGCGGCCTGCAGCAGCGGCATGATGTTGGCCCCCGGCGGTCGCGCACCGACTTCGGAGACGATGGCACTGCCGTCTTCGCGCAAGAACCACTCCATGTGCGAGATGCCGTGTTGCAGTCCGAGCGCTGCGAGCGCCTTTGCATTGATCGGTTCGAACGCCTTCACGTGCGGCGCGTCCATCTTGCGCGGCATCACCAGGCAGTACTGCATCCACGCGTTCTCGAGCACTTGCAGCGGACTCGTCAGGTAGTGCACCGACGACGACCACACGCTCTTGCCGCCGATCGTGACGGTCTCGAACGTGTGCTCTTCGCCGCGCACAAACTCCTCGGCCTGCGCCGGGTTCGCCTTCGACGGCAGCAGCGCGTTGAGCGCCGACGACAGGGAGACCTCGTCGGTGGCCCGCTGCGTATTGCGCGCACCTAGACCCGCCAGCGGTTTGAGCACGATCGGGTAGCCGACTTCGGCCGCGAAACGGCGCGCATCGTCGGCGTTGTGCACGAGCGCCTGCCGCGCGACGGGCACGCCGGCTGCGCGCAGCACGTCCTTCATGCGATTCTTGTCGCGGAAGTTGCGCGCAACTTCGGCTCCGACGCCAGACACGCCCAGGCTGTCGCGCGCCTCGGCTACCTGCACCTGCAGCAGTTCGAGATACGACTCGAGCTGGTCGATGCGGCCCCAGAGGCCCTGGATGTGGCGCGCTGCGGTGATGAGCTGCTGGCTATCGTTGGCATCGTCGACGCGGTAGTGGGCGGCCAGGCGTTCGCGAATGCCTGGCGGAACGCGTTCCTCGGGTTCCTGGGTGATGACGCCGAGCTTGACCTCTGGCAGGTCGAGGAAGCAGCGCAGACAGTGGCGCATGTTCTCGCCGAAGAATGGTGCAACGAAGACGACGTGGATCATGAAACCTCGGTGCGGATCCTAGACCTCTGGGCAGCGAACACCAGCAAGAGGCCTGCGACGCCTCGGTCGCCGGCGCCCAAGCCGCAGGCGAAGCAGTCGCGGCGGGCAACAGGCGGCGCTCATTGCCGCGCCGGCTTTGTGCGCGGGTAGCAGCTGGATCGAGCACCGAGCGCCAGCCCCCGCGCGCTACAAGTTCGCGAAGCGATCGGTCTCTTCGATCAGGGCACTGCGGATGCCGGGCTCGGTCATCGAGTGGCCAGCGTCGTGCACGAGCACGAGCTTGGCTTCGGGCCACGCGCGGTGCAGGTCCCAGGCCGAGGTCGCCGGACAGACGACGTCGTAGCGACCCTGCACGATCACGGCCGGGATCTGGCGCAGCTTCTTGCAGTTGCGCAGCAGTTGGTCGTCGCGCTCGAAGAAGCCGCGGTTGACGAAGTAGTGCGCCTCGATGCGCGCGAACGCGTCGGCGAAGCGACCGCCGCCGAACTTCTTGACCAGCGCCGGGTCGGTGTAGAGCTTGCTCGTGCTGCCCTCCCACACTGCCCAGGCCTTCGCGGCCTGCTTGCGCACCTGGCGGTTCTTGCTCGTGAGCCGCTTGTAGTAGGCCTGCATCATGTCGCCGCGCTCGCGCGGCGGAATAGGTGCCAGATAGCTCTCCCAGGCGTCGGGGAAGATGTGGCTCGCCCCTTCTTGATAGAACCACAGCAGCTCGCTGCGGCGCAGCATGAAGATGCCGCGCAGCGCAAGCGCCTTGCAGCGCTTGGGGTGCGTCTGGGCGTAGGCAAGTGCCAGCGTGCTGCCCCAGCTGCCGCCGAATACGACCCAACTCTCGATGCCGAGGTGCTCGCGCAGCCTCTCGATGTCGGCGACGAGGTCCCAGGTGGTGTTTTCACGCAGTTCCGCGAATGGGCGGCTCTTGCCGCAGCCGCGCTGGTCGAACAGAACGATGCGCCACTTCTTCGGGTCGAAGTAGCGCCGGTAGATCGCATCGATGCCGCCGCCGGGTCCGCCGTGCAGGAACACGACCGGTTTGCCCTTCGGGTTGCCGCACTGCTCGTAGTGTAGCGTGTGCAGGTCGGAGACCTTCAGCTTGCCCTGCTGGTAGGGTTCGATCGCGGGGAACGTGTCGACGAGGCGTCGCTGTATGGTGACGGTCGTGCGCTTCATGCGGAGAATCCTCGCGGTTTCGCCGCGCCGAGGCCAGTCGGGAATCTGCGCTGCCTCGGCCATTTCATTGTCAACTGGCTCGCGGCTCGAGGCAAACAGCGCACTCGCCTCACGCGAGTGCGGAGCGCGCCGCTTCCTCGGCGTGGATCTGCGCGGTGTCGAACAGCGGCACGTGCGAGTCGGCTTGCTGCAGCAACAGCCCGATCTCCGTGCACCCAAGGATGACACCCTGCGCCCCCGCCTGCACCAAGCCGCCGACGATGCGGCGGTACTCGACGCGCGAGGCCTCGTCGATGCGGCCGCGGCACAGTTCTTCGTAGATGACCCGATGCACGACGGCGCGGTCGGCAGGCTCGGGCACGAGCACCTTCAGACTGTGCTGCGTGCTGAGGCGCCCGCGATAGAAGTCTTCTTCCATCGTGAAGCGCGTGCCGAGCAGGCCGATGCGCGCGATCCCGCTCGCGGTGATTCGCTGCGCTGTAGCGTCGGCGATGTGCAGCAGCGGCAGCCGCGTGGCCGCCTCGATCTGCGGCGCCACGATGTGCATGGTGTTGGTGCACAGCACCAAGAAGTCAGCTCCCGCGCGTTCGAGCGAACGAGCCGCATCGGCCAGGATCGCGCCGGTCTCCTGCCAGCGCCCAGCGTGCTGCAGTTCGGAGATCGCCTGGAACTCGACGCTGTGCAGCACGATGCGCGCTGAATGCAGACCGCCGAGCGCCTGACCCACGAAGCGGTTGATCGTCTGGTAGTAAGTGACGGTGGATTCCCAGCTCATGCCGCCGAGCAGGCCGATGGTCTTCATCGCGAAGGATCCTACGGGCCTTGACGGCGCGAGGTCGACATCGACTGCCCCACCGCACAATCTAGGCGCACGGCTCAGCGACCGAGCGAGGCACGGCACGACGCCAGCGACGAACGGTACTGAGCGAGGTGCTCGTGCTCCGGGGACAACAGCCGCGCGGCCATGGACTCCGCCTCCTCGAACAGCGGCAGTGCGGCCGCGGTTTCGCCGTCGTCATGCCGCGCTCTCCCAACGTTCCACAACACGCGCGCCAGACGCGGCGAACCTTCGGGCTCGAGCCGCCGTTCCATCGCGATCGCGGCCCCAAAGCCTGCCAACGACTCGGCCTTCCTGCCCAGAGCGTGATGCGAGAACGCCAACTGGAACAGCGACCGCGCGACATCGACGTGATCCCCGAGGAAGAGTCGCTGGCGCACCGCCAGGGCGCGCGCAAAGAGCGGCTCGGCGCCCGCGTGGTCGCGCTGGCTCTGCCGCAACGTGGCGAATCGCACGAGGCTCGTGGCCACGTCTTGGTGCCCGTCCGGGAACAATCTCTCGCGTATAGCCAGCGCGTTCAGGAGCGCGTCGGCATCCGCGGCGCGACCGAGTTCCTGGTGTGCATGCCGAGCTTGATGATCTTGAGCGCGACCTTGCGCGCGACGGGTTTCTCCTGCTCCGCCATGAACACCGCGCCAAAACCTCCTTCGCCGATCAGCTGCAGCAGCTTGTAGGGGCCGTTGCGAGTGCCCGGGCCCTCGAACAGCCCTGGCTCGGGCGCGAGTTCGGCATTCGGTAGCAAGCCTGGCGGCAACACCGCCCGCGTCGACAGGAAGCGTTCGTCCAGAGCCGCGTCGAGCATCGCCGCGAGCCGCTGCCTCAGCTTGGCGTCGCCGGCGCACTCGCGCGCGAGAAAGGCCTCGTGCTCGGCCAACGACAGGTCGATCACCCGATCGAAGAGTTCGCGCAGCTGTTCGTGTCTTGAATCCACCATGGCCCCTACAGCCGACTATTCGCGACCGCTCTCGATCGCTTCCTTGAGCCAACCGCGAGCGAAGGCCCAGGCGCGCTTGACCGTCGGCGTCGATACGCCGAGTGCCGCCGCCGTCTCGTCGACGCTGAGTCCCGCGAAGTAACGCAGTCGTACGACTGCCGCCGCGTCCTTGTCGACTTCCTGCAAGCGTGCGATTGCTTCGTCGAGGATCAGGAATCCGGCCGACTCGCGTTCCGACGTCGGATCCGGCAACCCGGTCAAGTCGATGGCCGCGCGCCTGGCCTCGGCCCCGCCTCGCTTGTCAGCCGCCTTG
>JBDSBS010000890.1:0-2574 GCA_039921435.1 Planctomycetota bacterium
GCGACTACCAGCAATCGACTACCAGCACGCGACTACCGGCACACAGCCACTAGCAGCACGAACGACCACCAACCAAAGAGACTGACCCGATGGCCCATAGCAAGCAAGCACTCAAGCGCGCCCGCCAAGGCGAGCGCAACCGACTCGGCACCAAGGCGAAGATGTCGCGCCTCAAGACCTCGATGAAGACCCTGCTGGCGCTCGTCGCTGCAGGCGAGAAGGCAAAAGCGGCGGCGATGCTGCCCGGCATCTGCAAGGCGATCGACAAGGCCGCCGAGGCCCACGTCATCCACAAGAACACTGCATCGCGGCGCAAGAGCTTGGCGATGCGCACGGTCTCTGCCGCGAAGTGATCGCGGCGTCCGCCGCGTCGACGGCGACGCGCTGCCGCGCTCAGCGCCGCTGCGCGACCTTACCTCTGCAGCAGCTGCAGCGCGGCTTGCGGTTGGGTGTTGGCCTGCGCCAAGATCGAGATCGCGGCCTGCTGAAGGATCGAGTTGCGCGTCAGGGCCGAGGTCTCGACGGCGACATCGACGTCGCGGATGCGCGATTCGGCGGCGCTGAGGCTCTCGCTCTGGATCTGCAGGTTGGCGATCGTCGTCGACAGCCGGTTCTGGGCCGCGCCGAACTGGCCGCGCACGCGGCTCACTGCATTGATGGCCGAGTCGAGCTGGCTGATCGCGATGGTCGGGAAGCCACCTGAGCCGATGTTGAGAGTCGACAGGCCCAGCGTCGACGCCAGGGTGTCCGAGGTGCTCAGTTGGATTGTGTCGATTCCTGTCGTCGTGCCGGTGCCGACCTGGAACGTGATCGTCGAGCCCGTGCCGTCGAGCAGTCGCACGCCGTTGAACGTCGTCGACTGCGCGATGCGGTCGATCTCGTTGACGAGATCGCTGAACTCCTGATGCAGCGTGATGCGGTCCGCTCCGCTCACCGTGCCGTTGCTGGCCTGAATCGACAGCTCGCGCATTCGGATCAGGATCGAGCTGACTTCGTTGAGCGCGCCTTCTCCGGTCTGCGTCAGCGAGATGCCGTCCTGTGCGTTCCGGACCGCCTGGTTGGTCGACCGGATCTGAGCGCGGAACCGTTCGCTGATTGCCAGCCCCGCGGCGTCGTCAGAAGCGGTCGAGATGCGCAATCCTGTCGACAGTCGGCGGTAGTTAGCCTGCAGGCGCTCGGTTGTCGTCGACAGCGAGCGCTGCGCGTTCAGGGATGCGATGTTCGAATTGACCCGAAGGCCCATCTGTCCTCCTCGATACCTTTGCTGCTGACCGGGCCGGAATCCGGCACGTTGTTGCGGTCCTCATCGGCTGGCACTTGAGTCCTGCTTCAGGAAATCCCCCGAATGGACACCTGAGGGCGGCGGAACCGATGGCATGGAGTCGGGCCGGAAGCGGCTCGTGGCGGGCGTTCCCAAGCCGGGACGATGGGTGCGCCGACGGGCACAAACCGAGCTTCGAAGCGAGATTCGCCACAGACCACAGACCACAGACCACAGACCACAGACCACAGACCACAGATCAGCGGCTGCCCGGCACGAGGCGTCCGTAGCGGTAGTAGACCTGCAGGGTGAGTGCCAGCAGGGCGGTGCTGTAGACGCGGCCGCCGTCTTCGCCCCAGGCGTCGATGGGGTCCCACGAGCCCTTCAGGTTGCCGCTCGTGTGCTGTGTCGGCAGAACCGCCTTGCCGAGCGCCTTGGACCAGTCGCGCCAGGCCGGACCGCCGACCTGGAACATCGCATAGGTGCCGTAGTACCAGTAGTAGAAGTCGACGGTGCCGGTCTGCTGGTCCCAGGTCGGTTGGCGCGAACGCAGGCGTCCGGCGGCCCCGCTCATCGTCGATTGCTCGGCCGGGTTCTGGCCGAGGAAGTAGCGGCAGAAGAGCCCGACCGCGGTCAATGCATCGGTGCGTTCGGGTGGGAACGCGGTGGCGTGGCGGCCCGGCTTGCGCGCGCTGAGTTCGCCAGCGCGCCGATAGCCGACGTGGCCGTCGGGTGCTGTGCACGAGGCGAGCCAGGTCTCGGCGATACGCAGCGCGTTCTCGTCGACGGCGAGGCCGAAGTGTTTGCCGCTGCACATGGCGAGCACGCACCAGCCGGTGATCGAAGTGTCGCTGTCGCCGTCGCGCGGCTGGTAGCGCCAGGCGCCGTATGGATTGCGATGCGCTTGCAGATAGTCGAGCGCCTTCTGGGCGGCCGGGCGCAGCGTTTCGTAGGACGACAGGCCGTAGGCCTCGCACAGCGCGTAGGCGGCGATGGCGTGGTCGTAGATGAAGTCGCTGGCGGCGGCGCCGCCGATGAGGCCGTTCTCCTCTTGCTGTTGACGCAGCCACAGTGCGGCGCGGCGGACCTGATCGCGGTAGCGGCCCTGTCGCAGCGAGCTGCCGTCGCCGAGCAGTGCCAAGAGGGCGAGCCCGGTCACGCCGACGTCGTGCACGGCATTGCCGGGGCCGGAGCAAGGTTCCCCGCTGACGTCGTGTTTCATGAAGCCGTCGCAGTCCCAGCGGCCGTCGCTGTCCTGGTGCCGTGCAAGCCACTCGAGGGCGTTGTCGATGTGGCCCTGCGGGGCGCCGTTG
>JBDSBS010000891.1:0-5160 GCA_039921435.1 Planctomycetota bacterium
AGACAGCCGATGCGCTCGCCAAGTTCGACAAGGAGGGCGCCAAGGCGCTCGCCAAGGCGCTCGGCGACAACCGCTTCAAGGACGCCGTGCCGCTGCAGGCCCACATGATGCTGGCTCTGGGCAAGACCAAGGACGAGAAGCAGGTCGAACTGTTGCTCGACACGACGACCCGTTCGCCGCACGACGAACTGCGTGGCGCCGCCGGCGAGGCGCTCGGCAACTACACGTCGCTCGACATCAAGCCGCGCCGCGACGTCGTCAAGTCGATGATCCGCGAATGGGGCAGCCTGCACTCGAAGGCGACGACGCTCGATTCGAACGACCCCAACGCGCCGATCGATCCGGGCCCGCAGAACGCGCGCAAGACCCTGCAGGTCGTCGAAGGCAAATGGAACGCCACGCTGCACAAGCTCACGGGTGTGCAGAACTCCGAGTTCACGGATTGGCAGCGCTGGCTCAACAAGAACCCGAACTGGGAACCGCCGGCGCCGACCAAGGCGCCGTGAACCTCGCGGAATGGACCCCATGCCACGGGCCAACGCGCGTCGCGAACAACTACCCTGATCGGCAACGCCGCTCGACCGGCACTCGGGGCCCCTTCGGCGCAGGTCCGTTGCCAAGGCTTTCGAGATAGACTCGTGCGTCCGTCGCCCCCTACCGACGTCGCCAACCGCCGACGTCCCCAACCGCCGCCCATGCTTCCCCGATTCCTGCTTGCCGCCACCGCGCTCGCTGGCGCCGCCACCGCGCAGCTCACGCTGGCCGTCACGCACCCGGTCGAGAACCTGCCGACGCCGGCCAAGATCGCGCTCGGCAAGATCCTGTTCTGGGAAGAGCAGATGTCGAGCGACGACTCGGTGGCGTGCGGCACGTGCCACTTGCCCGAGTTCGGCGGCTCCGACGGCCGCGTCGATCCGCGGCTGCATCCGGGCCCCGATGGGGTCTTTGGCACCGTCGACGACATCCACGGTTCGCCGGGTGTCGTGCGCCAGGCCAACAACGGCGACTTCACGCCAGTGGCAGGGTTCGCGTTGCGGCGGCAGGTGACCGGTCGCAGCACACCGACCCATCTCGGCGCAGCACTCGCCACCGACCTGTTCTGGGACGGGCGCGCGACCACGCAGTTCGTCGACCCCGAAACGGGCCTCGTCGTCATTCCGTTCCTCGGCGCGCTCGAGAGCCAGGCGGTCGCGCCGATCCTCAATCCCGTCGAGATGGGCCACGAAGGGCGCACCTGGCAGGACGTGCGCCAGAAGCTCCAAGGCGTCGAGCCACTGGCTCTGGCGACCGCGATTCCACCCGACATGCAGGCAGCTCTGCAGCAGAACCCGACCTACCCGCTGCTGTTCACCGCCGCGTTCGGCGATCCCTCGATCACTGCCGCGCGCATCGCGATGGCGCTGGCGACCTACGAGCGCACGCAGGTTCCCGACGACACACCGTGGGATCGCTTCATGAACGGCCAGACCACCGCGATGACCGCGAGCGAACAAGCCGGTTGGGCTCTGTTCAGTGGCAATGGCCGCTGCAACGCCTGCCATTGGGATCCGGTCTTCTCCGACGACCAGTTCCACAGCCTCGGGCTGCGCCCGGCCAGCGAAGACCCCGGGCTCAGCGCCTTCACGAATCTGCCGAGCGACCGGGGCGCGTTCAAGACGCCGACGCTGCGCCTTGCGGGGCTGCGGCCACGGCTGTTCCACAACGGCCAGAGTGCCGCACTCGACGACCCGAGCCAAATCACCGATCCCGCCTCGACGCTCAACATCTACCTCAACGGCGGCGGCGTCGACCCGTCGAACCTCGACCCGTTCCTGCTGCCGCTCAATACGCTCGGCGTCACGACGGCCGACATGGTGTTGATGCAGGACTTCGTGCGCACGGCGTTGACCGACCAGCGCGCGGCGCAGCGGCTGCCGCCGTTCGATCACCCGAACTTGCGCAGCATGGTCGTCGCGCCACCGCGCCTCTTCGGCCAGGGCCTCGGCGGTGCGTTCGAACCCTACCTCGTCGACTCGGTGCCGAGCTATCCGGGCAACTTCGCGTTCAAGCTCGGACTCGCCGCCGGCGACGGCGCGGGCCTCGCGATGCTGACCTATGGCTTCACGCCCATCGTGCCCGGCGCCATGGCGTTCGGCTTGCCGTGGAACCTCAACGTGCACGACTACCTGCTGTTCTCGCTGCAGGGGCAGACCGGCGAGCCCGGCCACGCCACGTGGCGCTTGCCGCTCCCGAACGATCCGACGCTGCAGCTGATCCCGTTCTACTTCCAGCTGTTCGCGCTCGATGCACAGGCACCGGGCAGCATCGCGGCGAGCCGGGGCAGCGAGTTCTTCGTGCGCTGACCTCGAATGCGCTGCGCCTGACGATCGGCGGATTCGTCGAGGCGCGACTCGGCCGGCCGCGGATGCGGCCAATCAGCGAACTCACAAACTCACCGAACTCACCTGGCGGGACTGCCCGCAGCGTCGGTGCTGTGGCACGATGGCGAGCATGACCCCCCGCCTCGCCCGCCTCGTTTGTCCATTCGTGGTTGCCGCAGCATCGCTGTCGGGACAATCGGTCGTCTACGCCGACTTCTCCACCGCGGGCACCATGCTGCGCTTTGGCAACGCCGCGTTGGCGGGCCCGGTGCTGCGACTCACCAAC
This sequence comes from Planctomycetota bacterium, assembly GCA_039921435.1. Classification (GTDB taxonomy): domain Bacteria; phylum Planctomycetota; class UBA1135; order UBA1135; family UBA2386; genus DASVAL01. The sequence continues at coordinate 2,647 of JBDSBS010000891.1, forward strand.
GACGGGGTCCGCGACATGTCGTGGGCCTGGCACAACCAGCAGGTGCCAGTCGTCGCCGGCTTCGACACGTCGTTCGTGTTCCGCATCACACCGCCGGCCTTCGGCACCACGGGCGAAGGCATGGCGTTCGTGATCCAACGGGATGCGGCCGGAGCCGTCGCCTACGGCGGTGCCGACCAAGGACTCGGCTACGGCACCGGCGTGTTCTCGAGTCAGGGCATCCGCAACTCGATCGCGATCGAGATCGACACGTTCATGAACACTTCGATCGGCGACACCAGCAGCAACGAGATTTCCATCCACACGCGCGGCGCACTGCCGAACAACGAGGCCGAAACCTACTCGCTGGCGCGCGCCACGGCGCCCGTGAACCTCAGCGATGGGCAGCCGCACACGCTCCGGGTTCGCTACACCGTGGGCACGCTCGAGGTGTTCGTCGACACCATGCCGACGCTGAGCAAGGCCTACGATCTGCTGGTCGGCGGCACCTACGCGAACGGTGGCCCAGCACCCATTCCGTCGTTCGCGCAGGGTGCCGCATGGATCGGCTTCAGCGCAGTCACGGGTGCCGGCGCCATCACGCAGCGCACCGACATCCTGTCGTGGACATTCAAGTCGACCCCGCTGGTCGACGGCTGCTACCTGGGCAACGTCGGCGGCGACGTGCTGACGGTCGCCGGCAGTGCTGGCGACTTCTTGCGCACCGTGCGGCTGTCGACCTACCAGCCGTTCGCCATCAGCCTGACCTCGCCGGGATCGTATGGCCCCGGCGCGCCCTACGTGTTGTTCGGCAGCATCGCGCCGATGCCGGGCGCCCCCGGCACCAACCTGGGCTTTGGTACGACGTGCTTCCCGTTGGGCGCAGGACCGACGCTGCTGACCCTGGCCGAAAGCTTCGGCTTCTTTGGCGCCTGGTTCCCGACGGGTCCGGCACCGCAGACCCTCAACCTGGCTGCCGGACTCGTGACGGTGCCGTTCGACATCACGCTACAGGCCATCATCGGAAGCTCCGCGAACCCATTCGCGAACGGCGTCAGCAACGCCGTCAATGTGCGCTTCACGAACTCGCCGCCGCCGGTGATGAGCGTCGCCACGCCGACCAGTGCGCTGCCGGGCCAGCCGATCACCGTGACGATCCAGAACCTCGTGCCCGGCTACGTGCTGACCGCGGGTGGTCAAGCGATCGTGCCGAGCCTTGTCGTCGGCAACGTGGTCACGTTCCCATTCCCCGCGGGCCTGCCGTGCGGCTCGTCGTTGACCGTGACCAACCCCAATGGTGCGAGTGCGTCGACGCCTCTGAATCCGACGCCGACGATATCCACCGCGTCACCGTCCAGCGGGTCGCAGGCCGGCGGCCAGACGGTCGTTATCCAGGGCCAGGGCTTCGCCGTCGGCACGACGGCGACTGTCGGTGGCTCCGCGGCCGCGATCGTAGTGGCAACGCCCACCACCGTCGTGATCACGACGCCACCGCATGCCCCAGGCGCGGTGCCGCTTGTGGTGACGACGCCGGGAGGCTGCTCCGTGTCGATCAACTACACCTACTTTTGAGCCGCCTACTTCTGAGCAACCCAGCCCGCGAAGCGGCGCGAACTGCTAGCGCGCGCCCAGACGCTGGATGCGCACGTTGCGGAAGGCCACCGGATCGTTGTGGCCGCAGAAACCGAAGTGGCCTTCCTTGCGGTCCTTGCCCGTGTGCGGTTCGCCGAGCTGCGTCGGCAACTTGGCGATGTCGGCATCGACGATGATCGTGCCGTTGAGTTCGACGGTGACCTGCGAACCGCGCACGGTCACTTGCTCGAAGTTCCATTCGCCGACCGCCCGCAGGTAGCCGCGTTGGCTCGGTGCGACGCCGTAGACCGAACCGTGGTACTGGTAGGGCTTCAACGTCGCGTGCTTCGCCGCCGTGTCGTCGAGCACCTGCACCTCGAAGCCGGCGTAGGCAGGATCTCCAGTGCCCGGGTAGCGCATCGCAAGGCCGTTGTTGCCGCCGGGCGGCAGCTGGAACTCGAGCCGGACCACGTAGTCGTCGTAGCGGTCCTTCGTGAACAGATTGCCGCCCTTGCCGGCCTGGCAACGGATCGCACCGTCCTGGATCTCGTAGCTTTCGACGTCACCCTGCCAACCCGCGAAGGTCTTGCCATCGAAGATCTCAACGAAGCTGTCGCCGCCGCTCGCGGCGAGCAGGCGGTTGGCGACGTCGGGTGGGATCTCGCGCACGTGCAGCTCGCGGAAGCGGATCTCGCCGCCGTGTGTCTGCAGTTGCAGCGGACCCCTGGCCGGCAGCGGCAGCCCGCGGTTCCAGTAGTTCTCCATGATCACGCCCTCGACCGTCACCTTGTCGTTGAGCCGCACCCAGGTGCGCGAGCCGACTTGCGTGATCGTGAGCCGATTCCACTCGCCGAACGGCTGGTCGGCGAGCACCGGCGGGAAGCGCTCGTGCTTCTCGTTGTTCCACAGCCCACCGCTGCCCTTGTCGGCGCCGATGTTCCACTTGCCGCCGGCTTCGGTGTA
>JBDSBS010000892.1:0-2750 GCA_039921435.1 Planctomycetota bacterium
CGCCATGCGTGCCGCCGAGCAGCGGGAACAGCTCTTGCGCGGACTAGAACAGGCCGGCCGCACCCAGCTACCACAGGTGCACTTCTTCCCGCTGTTCAAGCCGATGGTCCAAGACGAGTTGCCCGCGCTCGGGCTTCCCATGCAGCGTTTCGTCGCACATCCGAGTGCTGGCGCGTGCACGAGCGAACTCGCACTGCCAACTCGCACTGCGCTTGCGCTCGCACTTGGGCCCGACGGTGGCTTTCTACCGTACGAAGTGGACGAGTTCACCGCCCACGGCTTCTTGCCGGTGCGCTGCGGCGAGCACGCGCTGCGCACCGAGACCGCACTCGCGGTTCTCAGCGGTCAACTGGACCTGCTGCGCCGGCGCGGTACGGTGCCACAGTGAAGCCGCTGCGCGCAGGTCTCTCCGGATGCGGTGCCATCGGCCTTGCCGCGATCGAGCAGGTGCGCAGGCACGAGCACTGCGACATTGTCGCCGTGCACGATCCGGACCCGAACGTTCTCGAAACCCTGCGCGCGCGCACCGGAATCGGTTTCGCCACCACCGACTTCGCCGCCTTGCTCGCGTCGGGCATCGACTTCGTCGTGCTCGCGGGGCCGCCCGGCACACGCCTGCCGCAGGTGCAGCAAGCGGCCGAGCAGAACGTGCACTGCCTCGTGCACGCCCCGTTCGCCAACGACCTCACCACCGCCGCGGCCATGGTCGATGCCTGCGAAGCCGCCGACGTCAAACTCGGTGTCGCCGTGCCCGGCCAGGCCGATCCCGTGCTCGAACAGGTGCGGCGCATGATCGCGTCCGACTGGCTCGGCGGCATCGTCGCCGTACAGACCATGCTCGGCAGTGACGATCTGCTCGTGAATCCACCAGTGGCCTCTGATCCGCGCCTGCATGCCGACGCCGCGCGCGATCCGTTCGCCGCCTTCGCAAGCCAGTGCGTGCACATGGCCACGTGGCTCACCGGCCGGCCGGCCTTGCGAGTGACGGCGCAGACCGTCAACGGCTTTCTGCCGCTGCCGCACGACGGCGGTGCGGTCACCGCCGTGCTCGGCGGCAACGTGCTCTGCACCTTCCTCGCGAGCCACCTGACACGCGTGCGCACGATGGCCGTGCACGGCACCGACGGCGGCGTGCGCCTCGCCGGCGACCGCATTTGGCTGTGCGGCAAGACCGAGTTCCACGGCGACCTGTTCGACTACACGAAGCCGGGCCACGAACAGGGCTTCGCACGCGCCGAGCTCGAGGAGGCCACGGCGGCACAGATGCCCGACTGCGAACTGCATGGCCGCTTCGCCCGCTGGATCGACGATTGCGACGGCTTCCCGTGCCCCGGCGAACAGGCCCTCGCCGACCAGCGCGTCGTCGATGCGATGCTGCGCGCCGCTGCATCTGGCCGCGTGGAGACCGTCTGAGATGAAGGTCGCTCTCTACGCGACGTGCGTCGTCGACCAGTGCTGGCCCGACATCGGCCTCGCTGCAGCGACGCTACTCGAGCACGTCGGCTGCGAGGTGGTGTTCGACGAAGCGCAGACCTGCTGCGGGCAGCCGTTCTGCAACAGTGGTTATCCGGCGAGTGCCGTGCCGCTCGCGAAGGCCGTGATCGCGGCTCACGAACAGAGCGGTGCGCAAGCCCTGGTCGCACCTTCGGGCTCGTGCGCAGCGCAGATCCATCACTACCCGCAGCTGTTCGCCTTTGACGCACCGTGGCGCGAACGCGCCGAGCGGCTTGCAGCGCAGACGTTCGAGCTGAGTCAGTTCTTGGTCCAGCGTGGCATGACGCAGGCTCCGGGCCGCTTCGAAGCGCGCGTCGGCTGGCACGACGGCTGCCACGGCCTGCGCGATCTCGCCGTGCGCGACGAGCCGCGGCAACTGCTGCGATCGGTGCCCGGCTTGCAGTTCGTCGAGCTGCGCACCGCCGACGCATGCTGCGGCTTTGGTGGCACGTTCGCCGTCAAGCTACCCGAGCTCTCGGTTGCCATCGCCGACCATAAACTCGACGACGTCTCGACGGCCGGCATCGATGTGCTCGCGAGCGGCGACGCGAGTTGCCTGCTGCACCTGCGTGGCCGACTCGAGCGGCGTGGTCTGCCCGTGCGCACCATGCACCTGGCCGAAGTGCTCGCCCACGGAGTGCGCTGACTGTGGCCGAACACCTGCCCATGCAGCAGTTCGCAGCGAATGCGCGCAGCGCGCTGCAGAACATGACGCAGCGTGGAGCGCTGCGCGCCGCGGCCAACGTGTTTGGCGAGCGCCAGCGCAACACCGTCGCCACCACACCCGATTGGCAACACTGGCGGCAGGTGGCGCGCGCGGTCAAAGACCACACGCTGCTGCATCTCGATCACTACCTCGTCGAGTTCGAACGCCATGCCGCGGCGCGCGGCACGCGCGTGCACTGGGCGCGCGACGCGGCGCAGGCAAGGCAGCTCGTGCTCGGCCTCGTGCGCGCGGCCGGTGCCTCGCTCTGCGTCAAGAGCAAGAGCATGACGACCGAAGAGGTGCGGCTCAACGAAGCGCTCGAGCATGCCGGCATCGAGGCGGTCGAGACCGATCTCGGGGAGTGGATTCAGCAGCTTGCTGACGAAGTGCCGTTCCACATCGTCGTGCCCGCGATCCACAAGACCGAGGCGCAGATCGCCGAGCTGTTTGCGGCCAAGATCGGCACGCCGCCGCACGCCGACGCCGCGGCACTGACGGCAGCGGCACGCGAACGGTTGCGCGCGAAGTTCGCCAGCGCCGGGGTCGGCAT
>JBDSBS010000893.1:0-3163 GCA_039921435.1 Planctomycetota bacterium
GAGCTCTGCAGATTGGCGGCGATGAGTGGCTTCGCTGCGAGTGGGGCGGGGGTGGGTCCATCGATGAGTGCTGCGAGCGGTTGTTCGCTGCCGTCAGCTAGGCGGATCGCGAGGTGCACGATGTGTATGCCGGGGGCGCGCAGTGCGGTCTTGTCGATCTGTTCGATGGCGTGTTCGCGCTGACAGCCTGGTGCGGTGTCGAGGAACGTCGTGTCGAAGACGAGGCGGACAGCGGTGCCTTGCTGTTGCGCGGCGACGAGGCGGGTGCCAGGGGGTACGTGGCTCGTGTAGCCGGCGGCGAGTTCGGTTGGGCTGGGGCCCGTGCAGAGGTGCGCGATTGCGTCGGCCACGTTGCTGTGCAGCGGCGGCACGCTGGCGAGGTTCTGGTTCCTGAAGAACAGGACTTCTTGCGCGGTGGCGGCGGTGGTGGTGGCGAAGAGGCAGGCGATGGCAGCGAGGGCGAAGCGCATGGTGGCCTGCATGGTAGGGGGCTTTCGCGGTGTGTCACCTGGCGTGCAGGAAGGGTCGCGTGTCCGTGGCGTGGGCACGGTTGGTGACCACGCTTCGCTGCTTGTCTCGTGCTGGGCGCGCTGAGCGCGCTGCGACGGGGATGTCCAGATCAACCGCGTCCGGCTACTGTCGACCGGTTCTTGGGGCGTCCGCTTTGGACCTCCAACACGTCTCCCACGCGGAGGTCGCATGGCGGCTCACGAAGGTGCGGTGCGGTTGGTGAAGAGAGTCTCTTCTCTTCTCTTCTCTTCTCTGCCTGACGGCAGTGAATTCTAGTGCGCCAGCGCAGGCAAGCGTCACGGGCGTCTGGCTCACCGGCATCAAGCACGACGTCACTGGCCCGAACGCGACGGACTACCTGGCACCGTTTCGTAGCACGACGACGTCGACTGGGTTCTTGCCAAACTTCGCGTTCGGCAAGGTGCCGGTTACAGGCCTCCCCACGGTGTTCAACTGGGGTTGGCCCGAACCACTGGGGACCTTCAACGCGATCCACATGTCGCTCATACCCAAGGGCCCGTTGCAGGGCCGCCTGCTCGTTTGGAACCGCTACGCCGTCGTGTTGCGCCCCGGCCTTCCGTTTGATGGCACGAACTTCTGGGCATTCCAGGCCTACTCGATCATCAACCCGGATCCGAATGCGTCAGCTCCGCGCTTCCAGAACTTCCTGCTGCCGCTGCTGAGCGTTGGACCCACGCAACCCACTGGCACTGACGCTCAACTCGTGGCGGACCTTTTCTGCTCGGGCCATGCGTGGTCGCCGTTTGGCGACTTGGTCGTCGCCGGCGGAGCAGAGTACATCTTCGACCCCAGCGTGCCTTCGATCACGGAGCTTGGCGCGAAGTTCCTCTACCTGTTCGATCCGACGCTCCCGACTTCGGTGTGGCCGGGGCAGCCGGCGTCGGCGCCGCCGCTTTATCCGTCGCCGCAGTTTTTGGGCAGATGGATCAAGCCTACCACCTTCGAGCTCTCCGTCGATCGCTACTACCCGACGGTGATGCTGACGCACAGGCTGAGTCGGCTCAGTGGCCTTGTCGAGACCATGATCGTCGCTGGAGGCCAGGACCCGATTGCTTCGATTCTCAATTCAAACAACGATCCAAGCTTCAACGACCCGCGCAACACCTTCGAATCGTTCAAGGTGCGAGCGAGCACCGCCTCTAGCTTCCTCGAGCAGGATCCGTGGCCGCTCGCCTCCGGTCAGCTCGTGTTCCGCGGTCCCGGCACATCGAGCAGCCCGTATCGCGACTGGCTCGAGCAGTACCCGCGCCTGCACTTGCTCAGCAACGGCAGGGCGTTCCGCTCGGGTTGGGCGCCAGTTGGCGCCAGCCTCGACACCGAGGATCCGCCGAACGTGCTCGGTGCGTGGGACACGACCATCGGCGCCACCAGTTCGACGTGGAACTACGAACGCGTCGACGGTTCGTCGGTCTTCTTCGCCCGCCGTGGCCCGCAGAAGGATCTGGTGTTCCGATTCTGCGGCAAGAGCATTAATACCGGTCTTGTCACGCGCACGGCAGAGTTCTGCTTCGCGTCCACACCGTCGGCGCCCTGGCAGCCTCTATCGGTCGTGCCGGATGAATCGCCCGGCAACGGTAGGGTCCACGCAAACGTGGTCATCCTGCCCGATGCCTCGATGCTTGTGCTCGGCGGCGAGGATCCCACCTATGGCCCCATCCTGACGATGGCCATCCACAAGATGGGGGTTGGTTGGACGACACCGTTTGGCAGCCTCGGCACGCCAACGGTGCGTGACTACCACTCAACGACGCTCTTGTTGCCGACTGGGCAGGTGTTCGTTGGCGGTGGCGAGCATCGTGGAGACGTTACGGCTGGCACTCCGTCGCCCCACGACTACGACATCTACGAGCCAGCGTACCTGCACAGCGGCCCGCGCCCCACGGCCGTCACCTTGCCTGGTGTCGCACAGGATTCTGACGGCACGTACTTGCTGTCGAACGGGCAACAAAACTACCACGTTACCTGCGAACTCGAGGACTCGGCCTACCTCGACAAGGTCGTGCTCATGGCGCCGGGATCGATCACGCACCACAGCGACATGTCAGCGCGCTACTTCGAGCCGCAGAGCGTTGCGGTCAGCTCGACGGAGCGAACGTTCGACACGCCGGACCAAATGGCACTGCCGCACGGCTACTACATGCTGTTTGCGTTGAGCGATGGCCGCATTCCGGCGAACGCCGTTTGGGTGAAGCTGTGAGCGCCCTCGCTTGGCTGGCTGCGCTCGCCGCGGTTGAATCCTTGCGCAGCCAAGAGCTGCTATGGCAGGTACACTCGGTGAGTGGGGTGGAATACGGCGATTGCGCCAAGTGGTTTGGTGACCTCAATGCGGATGGATTCGAGGATCTGTTGGTAGCTGGTCTAGATCATGGGGCGCCTGGCGTGCCTCGCATCCTGCGGGTTTTGTCAGGTAAGGACGGCGCGGTTCTGGCCCAGGTGCTGGCCCACCCCACCCTTTCTGCGTACGTTGGAGTCGGCGACTTCAATGGGGACGGTGCACCCGACTTCGCGTACATTCGTACCGCTCTCAATGGCAATGTCGTCGAGATCTGGTCAGCCAGACCTGGTCAGCTGCTACTGACTCTCCCCGGGTACGTTACAATAGGCGCGATAGGAGCCGTGGTCTGTGGCAACC
>JBDSBS010000894.1:0-3507 GCA_039921435.1 Planctomycetota bacterium
CTCGCGCGACGGCGGCCCGTTCGTGGCATTGGCGACCGCGGCCGGCGAACTGCCTGCCAACGGCGAACAAAGCCGGGTGCGTATCTTCCACGCCTTTGCGGAGGCGGGCGATTGGACGCTGCGTTTCTCACTGGCGCCGCTGCCCGAGGAGAGCCAGACCGACGACAACGAGGACGTGCGCTTCCTGCGCGTCAACGACGAACGCCTGCGCGTTCTCTACATCGAAGAGCGACCGCGTTGGGAGTACCGCTACGTGTCGCGATGCCTGAAGCGTGTCGACCCCAGCATCCAGATGCAGGCCGTGCTGTTCGAGGCCAGCCCGCGCTTCGAACAGGAGCACAGTACTGAGTTGCCGACGCTGCGCGACCTGCCGCGCACCGAGAAGGAACTGCTGCAGTACCACGTCATTCTGATCGGCGATGTCTCACCAGAACGCATCGCTCCGTCGGAGGACGGCATCCGGCGCTGGCTCGAGATGCTCGTCAAGTACGTCGAGTTCGGCGGCGGCGTCGGCTTCCTGTTCGGCGACGTGGCGATGCCCGAACGCTACCGCAATACACCGCTGCAGGACCTGCTGCCCGTCGTGCTCGAAGATCGCACGTGGGTGCAGCAGAACCGGCCGCCGCGCGATCGCACGTTCCGACCGCAGATCGAGAATCCGCTGCAGCCGCACGACATCCTGCTGCTGCAGCGCGACATCGCGTTCAACCGACGGCTGTGGGAAGACGGGCTGCCCGGCTTTCAGGTCTACTACCCGGTGCAGCGCGCGAAGCCCGGCGCCACGGTTCTGCTGCGCCACCCCGACGACGCCAATTCCTACGGCAAGCGACCGATCGCCGTGGTCAGCCCGTTCCCGCGCGGCAACACGTTCTTCTTGGCGACGGACGAAACCTGGCGCTGGCGCAATCCGTACGCGGAGACCTACATGGACGCGTTCTGGCGCAACGTCGTGCGCCACCTCGCCCAGGGTCGACTGCAACGGCGCAATGACCTGCTGGAGCTGACGGTCGACAAGACGCTGCTCGAAACCGGCGACAAGGTGCGGGTGCAACTGCGGGTGCACGACGCCGAGCTGCAGCCCGCGGTCGCGCTCGAACAACCGATCTTCCTGCGCAACCACAAGGGCGAGAGCGAGAAGCGGGTGCTGCGTTCGGTGCCTGGCGAACCGGGCGCCTACCAGGCCAACTTCGCGATGCAGGACGCCGGCGCGTTCAGCTTCCTCGTCTTCGCCAACGACAACCCGGCCGACACCGTGATGGCGCGCGAGGACGTGCTCGTGCGGGTTCCGGACCGCGAGATGTCCGATTCGAGCCAGGATGCCGACACGCTGCGTCGCATAGCCGAGGCGAGCCGCGGCGCCGACGGCAGCGGTCGCTACGTGTTCTTGAGCGACGCGGACGGCTTGGCCGAGGACTTCGCTCACCGAAAGACGTACGAAAGTCGCGAAGAAACCCGAACCCGACCCGTCTGGGACAGTTTCTGGTCCTTGTTGGCACTCGTTCTCGTGCTCGGCACCGAGTGGCTTCTCCGCAAGCGCGCGCGCCTCGTATAGCGCGTGGCGGGCCAATCGGACCGAGCACGATCGAAGGTGGCGTCGGCACACGAACCGACCTGCCGAGATTCGCCACAGGGTTGCGTCGTGCGCCCGCCAGTCGCACAAGCAGTTCTTCCGATGCACAATAGCAGCATGCGTGCCTCCACGATCCTGGCCAGAATGCGCCCCAGCGGGCGGGTCGCTTCCATCGGCCTAGCGACCCTGATGTTCGCCCTGCTGTTCGCCCCGTTGGCAACATCCCAGCGCGTGCCAGAACGCTCACTGCCACGCCCGATCGACTTCGCCACGAGCCAGGACGACAACCTGTTCTCGCTGCTTCGCTCACAGGACAACATCCACGCCTTCGAAGTGGCGCTCGGCGAACTCGAGGCAGGCGAGCACAAAGCAGCCGTCGAGCGCCTGCACCGGCTCCTGCAGGTCGAAGTCGGCGGCGTCGTGCCGGTGGCGCCGGGTCGCTACCTCGGCTTGCGCACGGCCATCGTCACGACCATGGCCAACCTGCCGCCTCTGGCCGCGGCTGCCTACGAAGAGCTCGTTCGCCGTGAGGCTGGCAACCTGGCGGCCCGCCCCCTTGGCGACCTCGAAGCGGACCAGATGCTGCTGCTGGCCGAACGTTTTCCGGCGGCGACCATCGGTCGACGGGCGCGCCTGCGTCTGGGCGATCTCGCGTTCGAAGCCGGCGACGGTCGACTCGCTGCCGCGCACTACCGCGAAGCGCTCGATGCGACGCCGATCGGCAGCGCGGCCGAACGACTCGCTGTCGCCCGACTGTTCGCCGCCGGCGTGCTGGCCGACCCGGTGACCGCCCGCGCCAACGCCGCGGCGAAGCTCCTGCCCGAGGTCGGCAACGACGTGCTCGCGGCGCTGCCGCCGTCGAGCGACGCCACGCGCTATGGCGCGATCGGCGGCGGCGGCGACGGCCGCACTCCCATGGCTACACCGGCGGGGCGACCCGAACCGAAGTGGACCGAGGAGATCAGCGCATCGGGCTTCGACCAACGCGACATCGGCCAGTTCGCCATGTTCCCGGTCGGCGATCTCGATGGCATCTACGTCAACACAGGCCGCGAACTGGTCGCCTTCGACCCACTGCGCCACGCGGTCGCGTGGGTGTCACTATCGCCCATGCGCGAGGTCGAACGGGATGCGTGGGGTGCGGACGACTATCGCGACCGCCGGGGTCGCCGGAACGACCCCCCCACCATCAACAACGACATGGTGCTGTCGGCGTCTTGCGGCGACGACATCGTCGTGGCGGCGCTGCAGGTGCCCGAGAAGTCGGTCGACGTCGACTTCCAAGCCAGTTTCCGCATCATCAGCAAGATCCCGCAGCGCCGCTTGTTCGCGTTCTCGCGCAGCAGCGGCAAGCTGGTTTGGTCCCACTACGACGAAATGGAAGGGCCGCGCACGCGGCGCTTCCGCGGCCACGATTCGTGCGGCCCGCCGCTCGTCGTTGGCGACACGGTCTACGCACCCATCCACGACCGATCCGGTGCGATCGCCTTCGCGATCGCGGCCTACGACCTGCGCACCGGGCAACCCAAGTGGCGCCGGCTCGTCTGCAGCAGCCAGCAGGACGTCAACATGTTCGGCAATGCGCGCATGGAGTTCGCCGCGTCGCCGCTGAGCATCGCCGACGGCGTGATCCACGGCGCCTCCAACCTCGGTGTCGCCTTCGCACTCGATGCACTGAACGGACGCATCCGCTGGGTGACGTCGTACGAGGTCGTCAGCATGCCGAGCACGCAACTGCACGGGCAAGCCGACCGCAGCGTGTTCTTTGCCAACAACGTGCCCGTCATCGCCGACGGCGTCGTTTGCTGCACGCCGCTCGATTCGCCGTATGCACTAGGGCTCGATGCCGAGAACGGTCGGCTGCTGTGGCAACTGACGCGCGATGCACCCATCGACGGCGTCGAGAACCGACTGCTCTGGCTCGCCGGCGCACTCGA